>NZ_JAROKN010000007.1:0-115166 GCF_029455255.1 Arthrobacter vasquezii
GCGTGTTCGCGGGCAGAACGTGCAGCCTTGATGGACTCCACCTGCTTCTCGCCGCCCTTGGTCCACGTGAGGGCGAAGCCGCGGGGCAGAAGGTAGTTACGTGCGTAACCGTTCTTGACCTCGTGGAGGGCGCCGCAGCCGCAGCCGCCGTGCCCTGGCCGAGGGACGCGCGCGGACCACCCAACTCGGGAACCTGGAAGCTGAGGACAGCGGCAACGAGGGTAGCTCCGGCACCCACCCAATAGGCGCCGTCGAGCCCCAGAAAACTCATGGCAAGCGCGCCGGCGAACGGCCCCAGAAAGACACCGATCCGGGTCACTCCACCGAGGGTCGAGAGAGCGCGCGCCCTGAAGTGAACGGGCACCGCCTCAGTGAGGTAGCTCTGGCGCGCGAGCCCGAATACCGCCCCTGCCATACCGACCATGAAGATCGCAGCCGCGAATACGGCCAGGTTAGGCGCCGACAGCGCAAGGATCATCGCCGCCGAGCACCAGAGCGACGCCGCTACCAGCGCCCACCGCTCCCCAAACCGGGAGGTGATCAGCGTCGCAGGTACGTTGGTGACCAGCGATCCGATGCCGGTGAGCGTGAGGATGAGCGCCGCCGTCGCCACATCGGCGCCGAGCTCAGTGGCAGAGAGCACGATGACCGGGATGATGGACCCCGTTGCCGCGCCGTACAGGAGTGAGGGGCCGTATGCGCCAACGGCAATCTTTCGGAGGTTGAACGGTTCCTGGGGCACCGTTCACACGCTAGCGCAGTGCAGTGTCCTTCCGCGGAACCAGGAAGAAGCCGACGACGGCGAGAACTCCCGCTATGCCCTCGGCAACCGCGCTGAGCGTCTTCTCGAAAAACCACAGCGGTTCATACATGGCCGGAATCGGGCCCACTTGCGGGAGCTGGATATAGACGGACAGCACGACGGCGGCGAAGGCCGAGAGCGCAACCAGCGCGGCGATGGCGTAGGACAGGCGGCTTCCGCGGATCAGTACGTAGAGCCCCGCAAGGATGGCCGCCACGGCTTGGATGCGGAAAAGAGTCCCGCCGCCCATGCCGTCGGGGTAAGCCTGCTGGTATTGGGGAGCAAGGATGAAGTGCACGTAGGCGTCAACAGCCAACCCCAGCGCAATGACCACGCGGATCACCATCAGCAGCGGAGCCGAGCGTCCGCGCCCGCGGGTAACCCGGCCGTGCGTTGCCGCGTTAGCCATCGCTGCTCACCACCAGCGTCCCCGTCATGTTGGGGTGGTAGGTGCAGATGAAGGGGTACTCGCCCGGTTCGGACGGCGCGGTGAAGGTTACGGTCTCCCCGCCCTGCACAATGGCGTCGAAGTCTTCGGTCTCGGTGGTGGTCACCGTGTGGGGTGCGGTGTCCTCGTTGACTACCGTGATCTCCGCACCGGCAGGCACGGAGTCGGGCATCTCATACTCGAAGTTGCGGATGGTGATGACGATTTCCTCGGCCGGCGCTTCTTCCGTGGGCTCTTCCGAGGCCGCTTCGCTGGGCGCTTCAGAGGCCGCTTCGCTGGGCTCCGCAGCTGCGGTTGTCTCCTCTGCCGTGGGCTCGGCCGCACTACTGGTCTCGGCCGGCGGCGCCTCACTGGTCGGCTCGCCGCCTGAACCGCAGCCGGCCACTCCAATGAGCGCTGCAGCAAGGACCAGGCCAAGGGCACTACGCGTGATTTTCATTGCTCTCCATTCCGGCGGGATTCACCACCGGCTTCCCCGGGAGCATGCATCCCTCTCACCTGGTCTTCGCTGTGGGAAGCCGGATGAACTGCAGAGACAGAGTGATACTGGCGCTATCAGTCTTCGTCCAGCCGCCCTTGCGATGATTGTTCACAGAGAGTACACCCGTGAAAGGTGAAAATGACCCGGTTCCCAAGGAATCCACAGGTTCTCCGCGTGGTCCTGCTGGGGATCGACGGAGCGGGCAAAACAACGGCCGCGCGGTCAGTTGTTCGCAAGCTCCGGGAGGACGGCATCGAGGCGGCGCTGTTTCGCAATCCCGGCGGCCGGCGAACCCTCGACCGCTGGGCGTCACGGCACTCGCACACCGCTCAATCCCTGCTAGGAAGCCGCTTCCTGGATGCAGTCGAGAGTTTCCTCCGCGTGCTTGCAGTGCTGCGCTCCACGCTGCAGGCACGACGACGGCGGGGTGTCGTTCTCTTTGACCGCCACCTGCAGTGCCAGCTGGCCTTGCGGCGGGAGCGGGGTCTTGACGCCGGCCGACTGCTGCCCTGGTTGCTGCGCGTTCTGCCGCAGCCCGATCTTGTGGTTTACCTCAGCGTTGACCCGAACACGGCGCAGGCCCGCGTTGCGTCGCGGAATACCGACGAGGAAACCTTTGAATTCCTCACCGCGCTCGACGCTTCCTACCGGCAGTTGCCCGGGTTCGAGGACTACGCCCTCGTGGATGCGAACGGGACCGCGGCAGAGATTGCCGAGGCGCTCGCGAAGCACATCGAGCCCCGGCTCCGCACGCGCGGTTCGTCGTCAGTTGCTGCTGCCCTGGCGCTCCAGCCACTTCCAGTGCGCGAGGGTACGCAGGCGAGTCAGTAGCGCCCGCGACTGCTCGGGGCCGTACGGGAGAATCGGGATGGCCTTGGTCATGTCCACCGATGCCTCGTCCATGGCCACCTTCGTGACCCGGACCGCGCTGCGCATCTTGTTCAGCTGCGTGGCCACAAAGTCGACGTCCACCGGAGCACCATGACCGGGGACAAAGACGTCATACAGGTCATCGAGCGCCGTGATCTTGCCCAGCGTGCGGATCCACTCCGCCGGGAAGGAATCCTCAAAGCCGGGGTCTGCACCCTCCTCGACCAGATCACCGGTGAACAGCACGTTGCCGGCGCCGACCAGAAGGTCGTTGTCCGTGTGACCGAAGCCCAGGTGGAACAGGGTGACCGAGATACCGCCGAGGTCCAGATCCACCGGCGATCCCGAAACGTGCCTGTCGGCCGGGTGGATAGCCGTGTGATCACCGCGGTTCTCGGCCATCGCCGGCTCTGTCTTGCCAACTTCCGCACGCTGTTCCTCGCCGCTCTCGCGAACGACTGCGGCGCACCGGTCAGTTGCCCAGAAATCCTCAGCGCCGTGGGCGGCAAAATACGCGTTGCCGAACACGTGGTCGAAGTGCGAATGGGTGTTGACCACGCATAGCGGCAGGTCAGTCAGCCCACGCACAGCGTCGAGGATCCGGGCTGCTTGTTCCGGCCCCGCCCCGGTGTCTATCACGAGCGCCCGGTCCGTTCCCACAACCAGTCCGGTGTTCAGGCCGAAAGGATCGGTCCGAAGCATCCACACGCGGTCTCCCAACTGGGTCCAGGGGTGGGACTGTTCGTCTTCTCGCTCGGACATGGGTTCCTCTCTGGTGGCGGCTGTCCGCTAAGCGTAATCGTCAGAGGTCCGCGAGGACGCCGCCCGGGTTCTCTATTGCGTCGGCAACGTAGCGCAGGAAGCCTCCGGCCACACCACCGTCGCAGACACGGTGGTCAAAGGTCAGCGTCAGCTCGGTCACCTTCCGGACGGCGAGCTCGCCGTTGACGACCCACGGCCGGTCAATGATCCGTCCCAGCCCGAGGATCGCGGCCTCCGGGTGGTTGATGATCGCTGCACTGCCGTCCACGCCGAACACACCGTAGTTGTTCAGCGTGAACGTACCTGAGGTGAGTTCCGCGGGTGTCGCCTTGCCCTCGCGTGCGACGGCGGCAAGACGCCGGATCTCCGCATCCAGTTCCCGTGCGCTCATCCGGTCGGCCCGCTGAACCGCGGGAACCAGAAGCCCGCGGTCGGTCTGCGCGGCGATACCGAGGTTCACGCCGTCAAACTTCAGGATCTCCGAGCTACCGTCCTCACGCTCGACGATGCGCGTATTCAGTTCCGGGTACCGGGCGAGCCCGGCCAGTGCGAACCGTGCGACAAATGCCAGCAGGCCGGGCGTTGCATCCGGCTGCCTGCGCTTGAGCTCGGTGCGCAGGTCAAGCAGCGCGCTGGCATCGACGTCCACCCAGACCGTTGCTTCCGGGATCTCGCGCCGACTGCGGGTCATGGCCTCGGCTACCGCCTTGCGGACGCCCCGGACGGGGATGCGCTCAGCGATTTGCAGACCACTGCGGCGATCCTGGTCCACTCCCCCAGCGGTGCTTTGCTGGTTACTGGTGGTTTGATTCCTGCTGGTGCTTTGATTCCTGCTGGTGCTCTGCTTGCTGCTGCTCGGCAGGGACTCCTGCTTTTCGCCGGACGTGCCGGCGGAAGCCTGCAAAGCGCGCTCGACGTCCCGGCGCAGGACCATGCCGTCCACGCCCGTACCCTCGACAGAGGACAGAGTGAGGCCGGCATCCCGCGCAAGCTTGCGGACCAGCGGCGAGATGCACAGCACTGCACGCTGCTCGGACGCTGCCACAGGTGAGTCCTGCGTCTGCGTTGCCGGCACTTCAGCGGTCTCCGGCGCTTCCATGCTCGCCGGCGCCTCCGCTGCCGCAGCGGAGGTTGAGACCGCGGCTGAACCGGCGTCGCCCCTGCGACGCCGGGTCCGGCCTCCGGTACCGGTTCTGGGGGTGCCGTAGCCGATCAGGACATTGCCCGAACCTTCACCCGACTCTGCAGCTGATTCCGCGGCGTCCGGCGCTGCGGCGACCTCCGCGTCCGTAGGCACGCTGACCCCGGCTCGTTCCTCCTCGCGGTACGCCTCAGCGTCAGGGTTACCCGTGGAAGCTGCTGTGGCAGCCACTGTCTCGGCCGCTGCGCCGTCGGGCCGCACCGAGATCAGGGGAGCGCCAACGTTGATGGTGGTCCCGGCTTCACCGTGCAACTGGGCAACGACGCCAGCGAACGGAGAGGGTACCTCCACCATGGATTTCGCCGTCTCCACTTCGGCCACCGGTTGGTCGACGGAGACGGTGTCCCCCTCGGCCACGAGCCAGTTCACCAGTTCGGCTTCGGTCAGGCCCTCACCGAGGTCAGGCAGCAGGAACACCTTCACCGAGGGGCTCGTTGTCATGGCGCTCATGCGTCCTCCCACTGCAGTTCATCCACGGTGTCGAGGATCCGGTCAACGCTTGGCAGGAAGAAGTGCTCGAGCTTGGGTGCGGGGTACGGAATGTCGAACCCGGTCACACGCCGCACGGGGGCAGCCAGTGAGTTGAAGCAGCGCTCCTGCACACGGGCAACGATCTCCGCGGCGACCGAGGCGAACCCCGGTGCTTCCGCGATGACGACGGCGCGTCCCGTCTTCCGCACGCTGGCGGTGACGGTCTCGTCATCGAACGGCACGAGCGAGCGCACGTCGATGACTTCCAGGCTGCGCCCTTCGACCGCAGCCGCTTCAGCGGCGGCCAAGGCCGTCGGCACGGAGGGGCCATAGGCAATAAGGGTGGCATCTGTTCCGGAGCGGGCAACCACGGCGCGGCCCACCGTGGAACCGGCGGTGGCGGCGTCGTCGGCTTCCTTGCGAAGTTCGTCCAGGTCCAGCGTCTCCTTGGTCCAGTAGAGCTTTTTCGGCTCGAGGAAGACCACGGGATCGGGGAAGCGGATGGCGTCGCGGAGCATCAGATAGGCATCGCGCACGGTGGCGGGGGCCAGAACGGTCAGCCCGGGCGTGTGCACGTAGTAGGACTCCGAGGAGTCGCAGTGGTGCTCCACTCCCCCAATGCCGCCTGCGTAAGGGATGCGCATGACCAGCGGCAGCTTCACCTTGCCCTTGGTCCTGTTGGGCATTTTCGCGACGTGACTGACCACCTGCTCAAAGGCGGGGTAAGCGAAGGCGTCGAACTGCATTTCGACGACGGGAGTCATCCCGTTCATCGCCATGCCGACCGCCATGCCCATGATGCCCGACTCCGCCAGCGGCGTATCGAAGCAGCGTTCCTCACCGAAGCGGGCGGTGAGTCCATCCGTGATCCGGAAGACGCCGCCGAGCGGGCCGACGTCTTCGCCGAAGATGACGACGGAGGGGTCGGCCTCCATGGCGTCGGCCAAGGCTGTGTTCAGCGCCTTGGCGAAGGTAAGCGGCTGGAGCCCCGTCTTCGTGGTTCCGGCTGCCTTTTCGGCCGAACCGGATCGAACTGCGGTGTCAGTCATGGCTAGGCACCTTCCCGTGAGAGTTCGTCGGCCAGGAGTGCGGCCTGTTCGCGCAGTTGGCTCGTTTTCTCGGTGTAGACGTACTCGAAAAGGTCTGCCGGGTTGATCTCCGGCTCGGAGTTGAGCCCGTCCCGCAGGGTGCTGGCCGTCTCTTCGGCCGCCCCGGCGATACGCTGCTCCTCTTCTGCGGTGAGGAGGTTCAGGTTGCCCAGGTAGGTGCGCATGCGGGTGATCGGGTCTTTTGGAACCCACTCGTCGACGTCGGACTGGGCCCGGTACCGCGACGGATCGTCAGCGTTGGTGTGCGCCTGCATGCGGTAGGTGTGGGCTTCGACGAGTGCCGGGCCACCGCCGTCGCGCGCTCGGTCAACTGCCTTGCCCAGCACGGACAGCATGGCAGCGAGGTCATTGCCGTCCACGCGTTCGCCGGGCATGCCGTAGCCGATCGCCTTGTGCGCCAGCGACGGCGCCACGGTCTGGTGCTTCAGCGGAACCGAGATGGCGTACTCGTTGTTCTGGACCAGGAAGACCACCGGCACGTGGAACACGGCTGCGAAGTTCAGGGCCTCGTGGAAGTCACCCTCGCTGGTGGCGCCGTCACCGCACAGGGCCAGCACCACGGTGTTTTCACCGCGCAGCTTGGCCGCGTGGGCCACGCCGACGGCGTGGAGCAGCTGGGTAGCCAGCGGCGTTGCCTGGGTGGCGGTCTTGTACTCGTAGGGGTCATATCCGGAATGCCAGTCGCCCCTCAGGAGCGTCAACACGCCAAGGGGATCCACGCCGCGCGTGATGACAGCAACGGTGTCCCGGTAGGTCGGGAAGAGCCAGTCATCCTTTTCAAGCACGACGGCGGCAGCCACCTGGCAGGCCTCCTGCCCGTGCGATGAGGGGTAGACAGCCATCCGGCCCTGCCGGACCAGTGCGTTGGCCTGATCGTTGATGCGGCGGCCGACGACCAGCTTCTCGTAGGCGCTGAGGAGAGCTTCGCCGTCGGGCAGGGGGTAGCGGTCATTGTGAATGTGCTCGCCGCTGGGGTCCACGAGCTGGACCGGCTGGGCGGACGGGAGCATGTATTCCTCCGCCGTAGGGCCCTGGTCACTGCTGCGACCGGTGGGCTTCATTGACTCGCCGAACTGGTTGTTGGCGGAGTTGCCGGTTGAAATGGTCATACTGCCTCCCTCAGCCGTTCCACTGGGAGGGACGGCTTCGCTGCCTTGGCATCCTCGGCCCATGGCTGAGGAACTGTATCTGTTGCTCAATTATGCGTTTGCCATCCGATTCGTATCCACAATCCGGCAATATCGTGGAAGAATAGTCGTTCTGTGGCTGATTCTGCAGACATATCGACAATGTGAGCTGGATAACTAACAAGGGTGTAGACAGATGGCGGAACAGCCGCTCGATGAAGTGGACCGGAAGATCCTCGCCGAGCTCACCCGCGACGGCCGGCTCTCAGTCACGGCGGTGGCCGAGAACGTTCACATCTCCCGGGCGCACGCGTATTCCCGGATTGCGCGGCTGACAGAAAGCGGCGTGCTGACGAAGTTCACTGCACTGATCGACCCGATCAAGGCGGGGCTCCGGTCTTCGGCTTATGTAACGTTGAAGGTGCGCCAGCATTCGTGGCGGGAGCTCAGGGAGCAGCTGCGTGCCATTCCGGAGGTGCATCACATTGCGCTGGTGGGCGGCGATTTCGACGTCATCCTGCTGGTTCGCGCTGAAGACAATGTGGATCTTCGGCGGGTCATTTTCGATCAGCTGCAGTCCATGCCCGGCGTGCTGGATACCCAGACCTTCTTGGTGTTTGAGGACATGGATACGCGTTAGGAGTGCCCGGCGGAGGAGGAATTCCGAGGACGGTCTTATTGGTTTATTGAGCGTGGTCCTCATGGGGGCCTTTGGACGGGGAATTGCCCTGGCAGACATCCCGCCGGTTACAGATTGCGTGCATCCATCAATAGCTTCAGGGCCTTTGGGCCGACTCCGTGGATGTCACTTAACTCATCGAGGTTGGCGGGTAGGTCCGGCAGCGAGTCGTAGCCAGCGTCGATGAGGGCGCCGGTTGCTGCCCGACCGATTTTTAATCCGTCGAATGTCGGGCCCCGGTCGCGGGAAGCACCGCTGTTGTCGGTCATACCGTCTCCTTCACTTGTGGTCGGGATGCAGGAGTGGCGCAATTTAGCGGTAACCGTTCAGCGCCGAGGTCACTGCAACACCGGCGTCGTCCGCACACAATGACCAAGCAAGGGCGTGCGCTGACTACTCTTTAGCCCCTTGGTCGACGCATGACGATAACGAAATCGATCCCACCAACCTGCACTGACTTCCCCCAAACACAAGACTGAGACGTTCGCTACAGACTACCGAAAGGCAGCGGACTCATCAGGACCGAAGCACAGTGCTCGAACGCTGAGCGATTCTGCGGGCCGCCGGGTACGACGTTTCGGGGCTACCTAGGAATGCCGCCGATGCGAGTGCATTCTTGCCGCCAAGCGGGATCTGTGGTCCATAGGATTTGGACATGACAAGTGATGAAGAAAAAGACCCTCCTGTACCGTCTTACGTGGAGGGAGTCTCCCTGAAGCGCATCCACAACGATCGAGATGGAGAAGAGCGCGAGACCAACGACGTTGATTCTCCACCGCTCAACCACCCCGAGGAATAACGGTCCTCCTCTTGTCGCTCCATGAACCGCGTTTAGCAGAACACTCAGAACTGGATGAGCGGCGCAAGCCGATAAATACACGGACGGACCCGCTGGATTCACCTCCCACTTCTTGTGGGGCCACCCGAGTGGCTTCTTGACGGGGGCTGCTAGCCTCCTTGCATGGGGGATAATACGGCGAAGTTCGTCCGTGATTTCGGTGCGATGGTCAGGCTTGTGCAGTCGGCACAACCTACCTCGGAACGTGGTCGGGAACTGGTCAATGCCTTGGCTGCCCACCTCGGCGCTCCGCCATCGTCCCTTCCGCTGGTTGTTGAGGAAGTGCCTGTTCACCGGTTGGTCGACGCGGATATAATTCTCGCCTCGCTCGTGGGCGAGAACAGCACGCTGACTGGCATCGGCGGCGGTGACCAGAGGCACCATATGTCCTTGAGCGACATGGTCCAGCAGTCCGACATGTATCCCAACTTTCCGCTCTCGCAGCCCGACTACGCCAATCTGCCAGTCGGTCCTGACGAGCAACGACAAACTGTTGCGCTCGGTCTGCGCCTCTTTCACCACAACGGCGAACCAATCGCACTCCTGCAGCGCAAGGCGGAACCCCGATATGGTCGGCAGTTCGCTTCAATGGAAGTGCTCTGTGCGGATGCGGCGGTCACAGCCGACTTCCTCGCCGTATTTCGGCGCCGTATGCAGCGCGAAAGCATCCTCAAAGGACAAATACTCTCCTTCACCGTCGAGGAGTTCGGTCCTAGTAGCGCGGGCGTCACATTCCACCGGCGGCCGGATCTGACCAGGAACCAGATCGTGTTACCTGACGGTCTCCTTGCCAGGATCAGCGAGCATGCCCTCGGAATTGCCGCCCACAAGAACGAACTTGTCGCAGCTGGACAACATCTCAAGCGCGGGATTCTGCTGTACGGCCCACCCGGCACGGGCAAAACACACACAGTTCGTTACTTATTGGGCGCCAGCCCGGGAACAACGGCCATCATCTTGTCCGGAGGCACGCTCGCCCATGTGGGTGAAGCAGCCCGGATGGCACGAGCTCTTCAACCGTCCATCGTGGTGCTTGAAGATTGTGACCTCATTGCGGAAGACCGCAGCTTCGGCCATGGCCCGCAACCTCTACTCTTTGAAGTGCTGGACGCCATGGACGGCCTCGATGATGACGCGGACGTCACGTTCGTGCTTACGACCAATCGTGTGGTCATGCTCGAACGCGCCCTTGCGCAGCGTCCCGGCCGGGTGGACCTCGCTGTCGAGATTCCGCTTCCGGATGAGGGTGAACGCGCCGCCCTGTTGAGGCTTTACGCACCGCGGCAAGCGTTCAGTCCCGAAGCTGTCCACGCGGCAGCGGTAGGAACGGAGGGAACGACGGCCTCTTTCACGAAGGAACTCGTTCGCCGTGCCGTGCTTGCTGCAGCTTCTGATGCGACTCCCTTGAGCGACGATCACCTGCTAGTCGCGGTGAATGAGTTGATGGCCGACGGTGCCGCCCTCACCCGGAGCCTGCTGGGTAGCAACTCTCAACGGGGAACAGACGGGCCGGCGGAAGATGCCAGCCCGTCCTTCGGGTATCGCCCTCATGCCGAGCACTATTCCGGGTCCTATGCGCCGGCGTATAGCTCAACCATGTCCGTGACTTTTGACGATCACCAAAATGTATCGGACGCTCAGCATCCACAACCTGATGACGTCGAACGCGAGAGCGAGGATTCGTGAAAGCCGATCTGTATGACGCTTTTGCTGACAGCTATTCGGCGGAGAACGAGTCCAGCCTTCTCAACGCATACTACGAGCGGCCGGCGATGCTCGCCCTCGCCGGCGACGTCGACGGCCACCGGGTCCTTGACGCAGGGTGCGGCTCTGGGCCACTGGCCGCCGCTCTGAAGGCGAAGGGCGCCATCATGACCGGCTTTGATTCCAGCCCCGCGATGCTCGAACTGGCGCGACAGCGTCTGGGCGCGACGGCGAACCTGTGCCTGGCAGATCTCGGCAAGTCGCTCCCCTTCGCCGATGACTCGTTCGACGACGTCGTCTCGTCCTTGGTGCTGCACTATCTCGAGGACTGGTCAGGACCCCTTGCCGAAGTGCGGCGGGTGCTGAAGCCCGGGGGCCGCCTGATCCTGTCGGTGAACCACCCCACAGTCAGCCTGATCAACCAACCCGACGAGGACTACTTCGCTATCCGGCAGTACTCGGAGGACTACGAATTCGATGGCGAGCCCGCGGTCCTGACCTTCTGGCATCGACCACTCCACGCCATGATCAACGCCTTTACATCGGCGGGATACCGCATAGTCACCGTCAGCGAGCCAGCGCCATCTCCAGAAACCCCGCGCGAACTCCTTCCGCAACGCATCCTTGACGGCGAGAAGACGGCGTTCTTGTCCTTCATCTTCTTTGTCCTCGAAGCCGGCTGACGCAAGAGCGTGAACGCAGGTCCGGATTGAGCCGATCCGAGGAACTGGAGTTGTTGGACCAGCTTCGCCTAGGCTAGCCCGAGGTAGAGACTGGATCCTGGAGTCACTACGACGAGGAAAGTAGTGACCGGACGTCCGCCGTACTGGAGGTGACATCCCGTTCTGAATGTCACCATCCCCCATGAGGCCCCCCGGCAGACTGCTCCGGCCACCTGTCCCAGTAAATGCCACGAAAAGACAAATGTCGGCTCTTCACCGCAGATTACGCAGTATTGAGTTCAAACCGTTGCATAACTGGTTGCTTTAGCGTATCGAATTCGCGTTCAGTCGCGGACCAGAACCAGTTCGTCCAGCGACAAGCGCGTGCGCGGAGCCGTCTCACGCTCAGCAAGCGCATCGACCAGCTTTTCTGCCTCATCCACAACTCCGACGGCGGTCACGGTGACCGGCTTCAGATTGTCCGCCAGATCAAAGGCCGCGGTGATCTGGTCCCAGTCGACGCCCGCCATCTGGTGGGTGTGAAGACCCTCATGATGTGCCTGAACCGAGAGGTGTGCCACCGACTGCCCCAGGTCATACTCTGCCCACTGCCGCGGCTCGCCTTCGACTGTGGAGGTCTCCGCAATAGCTACAATCAGCGCTGACGAGTTTCCTGCCCACGCGGCGTTGAATCCCATGAGTGCCTTGACAATCGCATCGAATGTGGTGCTCCCGCGGCGGCCCACAACAAAGCGGCGGGGCTGGCTGTTCGCCGCGGACGGCGCCCAGCGTGCTGCTTCAAGCAGCGCAGTGAGCTGCTCGTCCGTGAGGGTGGCTGTAGGATCAAACGAACGCGGGCTCCAGCGCTCGTCGAGCAGTGGAACCAGCGGGACACTGGTCTCTGCGTTGCGGACGGTGGAATCGAGTGTTGTCGAGGTCATGCTTGCGACAACCAGTTGGATTCCGGCGAGATTCCAGAATCGGCTGTGACATAGGACTCCTGCCGCCGTCACCCCTTGAAAATGGGCGCCCTTTTCTCCTGGAATGCCCGGAATCCTTCGGCGTAGTCCGGGCTGCTGCAAAGCTCACCCTGGACGGTGTTCTCGTCAGCAACCGACTCCCACAAGCCAAGCCTCCGGTCACGAATGGATGCGACCAGTTCCTTCGACGCGCGGAATGCACCCGTAGCGCCCTGGGCAACCCGCTCCACCGTGGACCTCGTTGACGGTAACAGCTCCTCCGCCGGAAAAGCCCTACTGAAGAGTCCGGAAGCGACGGAGTCCGCACCACTCATCAGATCGGCTGTATAAATGAGGTCGAGCGTGCGGTGCGCGCCGAGCCGTTCAGTGAACAGCCAATGCCCGCCCGAGTCCAGCGTTGCACCCAGTTTGGCGAACGGGGACCCGATCTTCGCTGAGTCGGCAACGTACACCACGTCCGTTGCGATCAACAGACCCAGTCCTACCCCGAGACAGGCGCCGTGTGCGGCGGCGAAAGTAGGAGCGGGAAAGGCCGCCATCTTCTTGAGCAGCGGGGTGACCAGCCCGTCCAGGTAGGCAACGGCGTCGTCGGTTTCGGGGGTTACCTGCGAAATATCGCGCCCGGCGCAGAAAGCCCTTCCTTCGCCCCGCAGCAGCAGCGCGCGGACCCGGCCTTCCGCGGCAGCGGAGGCGGCGTCGTCGTACGCTTTTGACAGTTCAGACAGCCCCTCCTCGTTGAGGGAGTTCAGCTTCTCTGGCGCGTCCAGGACTATCTCGGCGACGTTGCCGTCAATGGTCAGGTCGATCAAGCGACCGCTCCTCTTCTGTGATGGGGGTCAGGCGTCGTAGTCGACGGTGACTTCGGGGCTGGTTGGCCTCGACTGGCACGTCAGCACGTAGCCGTTCGCCAGTTCGTCCGGCTCCAGCGCGTAGTTCTCCTCCATGTCCACGGTTCCGCTGACCACCTTGGCGCGACAGGTGCCGCAGACTCCCCCGGCGCAGGCGAACGGCACATCAGGTCGGACGCGAAGCGCCGCGTTGAGGATGGACTCGCGTGCATGGGTGGGGCTGGAGACTGTGCCCTGCAGGCCATCAAGGTTGAAGTTGATGGAGTAGGAATCGGCGTTGCCGTCGTCCTTCACCGGCCGGCCGATCTGGCCCTCGGGTTTGGTCGGCTCGCCGGTGGTGAACAGCTCGAACCGTATCTTCTCCGGGGCGACGCCGCGCTCGGCGAGGGTGTCGCGGCACAGTTGGACGAGTTCGAAGGGACCGCACAGGAACCACTCGTCCACCTCTTCGGTGCGGATGACGCTGGTCAGCATGGTCTGCAGCTTTTCGGCGTCGATCCGCCCGCTCAACAGCGGGGAAATGCGCTGTTCGCGGGAAAGAACATGGTGCAGCGCGAACCGCGCGGGGTACCGGTCCTTCAGGTCCGCGAGTTCCTCGAGGAACATGACGTCCATCGCGGCCTTGTTGGCGTAGATGAGGTCGAACCGGGTTGCAGGGCTGGCGGCGAGCACCGAGCGCGCAATGGCGATGACCGGCGTGATCCCCGAGCCGGCGGCCACCGCTACGAAGGAGTGCTCGGTGGTGGTGTCAATGCTCTCGGGATCGTTCAGCCCCGCCATGGGATGCTTCGAGATGAACTGGCCCATGGGGCTCATCACGTCCAGCTTGTCGCCGGCTTTGAGGAATTCGTTGGCCCAGGTGGAGAAGGTACCGCCGAGATCCTTCTTGATGGCAACGCGGATCTCCCCCGGCTGCGGCTCGGCGCAGATGGAATAGCTTCGCCGAACCTCTTTCGGTTCCCCGTCGATGTCCATCGTGGTTCGCAGCGCTACGTACTGCCCGGGCACGTAGTCAAACCGGCCGGCCAGTTCCTCCGGAACGGCAAAGGTCACTTCAATGGCATCCTCGGTGAGCCTGCGGACTTCGGCGACCGTCAGTTCGTGGAAGGCGGTTCTCCGCTTGGTGGACGGAGCCAGTTTCACTGCCATTAGTGGACCTTGAAGTAGTCGAAGGGCTCCCGGCAGTCCTGGCAGACGTAGAGCGCCTTACAGGAGGTGGAGCCGAAACGGGTGAGCTCACGGGTGTTCAGTGATGAGCACTGCGGGCATTTCACGCTCAGGCCTATGCTGACTTTGCCTGCGGCGGCCTTCCCCGTGGGCGGCGCAACGCCGTACTCCTCGAGCTTCGCCTTGCCCGCCGCGCTCATCCAATCCGTGGTCCAGGCCGGAGACAGCACCAGGTTGACCCGCACGTTGGTGTGGCCCTGCACCGCGAGTGCGGTGATGATGTCGTCGCGGATGGCGTCCATGGCCGGGCACCCCGAGTAGGTGGGGGTAACGGTGACGGTGATGGCGCCGTCGTTGTCGATGTTCACCGCGCGAAGAACACCGAGATCCTCAATGGTGAGCACAGGAATCTCGGGATCGGCCACTGTTGCGGCGATGTCCCAGACAGTCTGCTCAAGGGTAAGTATTGTGGTCACCATGTCGCTCCCGGATGTTCGCGGGCCAGGACCTGCATTTCGGCAAGGATGTACCCGAGGTGTTCGCTGTGGCGCCCGTAGCGCCCGCCGCCAACGGCGAAGGGGACAGCAGGCACCTCAAGCTCGGCTTCGGCGAAGAGAGACTCAATGTCTGTATCGAAGGCCGGGCGGAGGTCCGAAGGACGCACCGCGACGCCGTCGAGGCCGGTCACAAGATCATCATCCTCGAAGAGCTCGCCCACGTACGGCCACGTAAGAAGGATCCCCTCGACGATGCGACGGCGGGATTCCTCCGTGCCCAGCGCCAGGCGCAGCACCCATTGACGGGCGTGGTCCCGGTGGTAATCAACTTCCTTCACGGCCTTGGCCGCGATGGCAGCAAGGGTGGCATCGGTGGAATTCATCAACCGGGCGTACAGGGTGAACTGATATTGCGAAATCACCAGCTGCCGCGCAATGGTCCGCGCGAAATCGCCGTTGGGCTGCTCCACGAGGTGGCACGAGCGGAACTCGTCCTCGCCGCGGAAGTACGCGAGATCATCCTCCGTCTTGCCCCAGGCATGCCCGGCGTAGGCGAGGAAAGAGCGCGCATGCCCAATCTGGTCCAGCGCAATATTGCCCAGCGCCACGTCCTCCTCGAGCTCCGGTGCGCGGGAAATCCACCAGCCCAGACGCTGCGCAAGAATCAGGGCGTCATCACCCAGGCGCAGCGCGTACTCCCCCACGGCTTCGCTCGGCTTGACGTCTGACGCCGCAATGTCCTCCGGCCGGAGCGCGTTACCCGGAGTGATGCGCGTGGCGCTCGCATTCGACTCGCTCACAGGTGCTTCACCCCTTCGCTCTTGGTGTAGTAGGTGGCATGCCGGTAGTCCTTGCCCTGCGGCGACTCGAAGAACTGCCCCTTGGCGTCCGGATCGCTGGAAATGATTGACGACGCCGGTACTACCCATAGGCTCACACCCTCGTTGCGCCTGGTGTACAGATCGCGGGCGTTGCGGACGGCCATGTCAGCATCAGGGGCGTGCAGCGAGCCGGCATGCACGTGGCTGAGACCGCGTGAGGACCGGACGAATACTTCCCATAGCGGCCACGGTTCGGCCGCCGGATGACCCGGCTGCTCCGCGCTGGGAGCCTTGGAGCCGTCGTCGCCCGTTGTTGATCCGCCGACCATTTATGCCGCCTCTTTCATTTCAGAATGCTTCGCGGCTTGCTTTGCAGCGTAAGCCGCCGCGGCCTCACGGACCCAGGCGCCGTCGTCGTGCGCTTCGCGACGCCGCTCGAGGCGCTGGGCGTTGCACGGTCCGCGGCCGGCGAGGACTTCCTTGAACTCATTCCAGTCCAGCGGGCCATGCTCCCACTTGCCGGTGGCCTCGTTGTAATTGATCTGGTCATCCGGGAGGGTCAGGCCGAGGGTCTTGATCTGCTCGACGATCATGCCCACAAAGCGCGAGCGCAGTTCATCGTTGGAGAACCTCTTGATGTTCCAGGCCATGGACTGCTGCGAGTTCGGTGAATCCTCATCCGGCGGACCGAACATCATGAGGCTCGGCGCGTACCAGCGGTTCACGGCATCCTGCGCCATCTGCTTCTGTGCTTCGGTTCCGTTGGCGAGTTCCAGCAGAATCTCGAATCCCTGGCGCTGGTGGAAGGACTCTTCCTTGCAGATGCGGACCATGGCACGCCCGTACGGACCGTACGACGCACGGCAGAGCGGCACCTGGTTGGCGATAGCAGCGCCGTCGACCAGCCAGCCGATGGCACCCATGTCAGCCCAGGTGCGCGCGGGGTAGTTGAAGATGCTGGAGTAGCGGGCCTTGCCGGCGATGAGGTCAGCCATCATCGAATCGCGAGTTGTTCCGAGAGTCTCCGCCGCTGAGTACAGGTACAGGCCGTGCCCGGCTTCGTCCTGGACCTTAGCCATCAGAATGGCCTTGCGCTTGAGGCTCGGCGCGCGCGTGATCCAGTTGGCCTCCGGCTGCATGCCGATGATTTCGGAATGCGCGTGCTGGGAGATCTGGCGGGTGAGGGTCTTGCGGTAAGCCTCGGGCATCCAGTCACGGGGCTCAATACGGGAGTCCTCGGCGATCAGCCTGTCGAACTGTTCCTGCTCCGCTGTCAGGTCCTGCGGAGCGTCAGTCGCGGTTGTCATGATGGTCACCTCACTGTGCGAGGCCGGCCCAAGTGCCAGCCCGAAATAATTACCGACCGTTCGTTCAGGATATCGGCGAGGTGAGTTCAGAGTCAACACCGGTGCGGTCCCGGGACGCACGAAGGGCCGGAACAGCACGCTCTGCTGTTCCGGCCCTTTCCCTGCCTGGTTGCTACTTCGCCTCGAACACCGCCACCGTGAGCGGCGGGACGGTGAAGCTGCCCGTCGCGGGGTCGAAGGACGCAGCCTTCACCACATCATCCGAGCCGCTGCGCTGGACCGGATGCAGCCCGAAGGACTGCCCTTCCGCCCCCGGAACCGTCTGGGTTGCGGCAGTGTCAGACGCATTGAAAACGACGACGACGCCGGTCCGCTCGCTATCCACGTCCGGTCCGGTGGTGTCGTCAATGTGCATCACGATCACGCCCGGAGTCTGGCCAGGGCCGCCGGTGGGGAACGACACCTTCTGCTGAACCAGGTCGCCCGTACCCAGATGGAACAGCGGCGTGCTCTTGCGGATTTCGAGGAGGGACAGAGCCTGCTCGCGAGCCGTTGCAATTTCCGCCGGCGCGGGCTTGAGCGCGGGATCCGCCAGCAGCGGCTTCATGAATTCGTACTTGTCCGCGTTATCCGCACGCGGCGGCAGTCCACGGGCGAAGCCGTTGTCCGTGCCGGTGTGGTCCAGGAGGTTGAACCAGTCACCGGAGTCATAGCTGTTGCGATCCAGCGACTTGCTGCGCAGGGCCTCTCCCCCGGCGTGCCAGAAGGAAATGCCCTGACCGAAGGCCGTAGTGCTGAGCGAGAGGGTCTGGAACCGGATGCGGTCGGCCATCGATGTTCCTGGCGCCAGCTTGAAGGCGAGGCTGTCGAACAGGGTCTCGTTGTCGTGGGCCTCGACGTAGGTGATCGCTTCCTGCGGATCGGCGGTGTAGCCCGCGGGGCTGCCGTTGTAGTCGACGTCGGCGCCGGTCACTTCCGCTCCGGTGCGATCGATGAAGGTGTAGTCCCGCAGGTTTCCGGTCAACCCCACCTTGATCTGGTCCTGGCTGAGCAGCAGGCGTGCGCGCTGCTCCTCTGGCGTGCCATTGACCTCCGCGCCGTTGGGCTGGGTCCAGAGACCGGAGCCGAAGCCCTGCACGCGGGGGTCCTCATCGAACGGTCCGCCGCCGCGCACGGCGTCACGCAGCCTGTCATTGAAGGTGCCGATGCCCGTGCCCGCCATGTTCAGCTGGGTGGCCTGCTCGAACCGCGCGTTGTTGGCCACCTCGCCGAAGTTCCAGCCTTCGCCGTAGACATAGATGCTTTTGCCGTCGACGCCGTCTTTCTTCAGCGTCAGCTCGTCGAGCGCCGCGCGAACGTCGAGCATGTTCTGCTTGCTGTGGTGACCCATCAGGTCAAACCGGAAGCCGTCCAGCTTGTAGGTGCGCGCGAGGGTCACAATGGAGTCCACCATGAGCTTGCCCATCATGGCGTTCTCGGTTGCCGTATTTGGGCAGCAGGTCGAGGTCTCGACGCCGCCGCTGGTCGGGTTCAACCGGTGGTAATACCCGGGCACGATCCGGTCCAGGTTGTTGGTCGAGGTCTGGCCGGCGCCGGCGGTGTGGTTGTAGACCACGTCCTGAATCACCCTCAGGCCCGTGGTGTTCAGGCCCACCACCATGTCGCGGAATTCGCGGATGCGGGTGGAGTCCTCAGGGTTGGTGGAGTAAGAGCCTTCCGGTGTCGTGTAATGCAGCGGGTCATAGCCCCAGTTGAAGCCGTCCTTGCCCGCGACGGCAGAGACACAGGCCTGCTGTTCCTCGCTGTCAGGAGCGAAGCTCTCCAGATCACATTGCGGCTCGGCTTGGACGTCGCGGCGCTCCTCAATCGTTCCGATGTCATTCACCGGCAGGAGGTGCACGGCGTTCAGCCCGGCATCCGCCAGGTCCGCAAGCCGCTTCATTCCGTCGCTGCCCGTTTCGGCAAAGGCTGCGTACGTCCCACGGCGCTCGGCAGGCACTGTGGTGTCGGAAATCGAGAAATCCCGGACGTGCAGTTCATACAGTGAAAGGTCTTCGGGCTGTGCAAGGGCTGGCTTCTCGAGCGACTTCCAGCCGGACGGCGCCAGTGCCGGATCGTCCAGGTCAACGATCAGGCTGCGCTCGGAATTAGTAGACAGGCCTACGCTGTAGGGGTCGGTGACGAGGTTGCGCTCCACTGCCCCCGTTTCCGGCACGTAGACCTCCACTTCGTAGAGGTAATAAGCGTCTTTCCAGTCCTTCTCGCCGAGAAGCGACCACACGCCGTCGTGCCCTTCTTTCAGGGGAACTGTGGCCAGGGCCTCGCCGCCGGACCCCTCGCGGTACACGTGGAGGCTCACCTGGCGGGCTGTCGGCGCCCACAGGTCGAAGCGCGGGCGCGGGCCCTTCCAGCTCAGACCGAGTGTGCGCTTGAGGGCTTTCGGGTAGAGGGCGTCCAGTACGCGGGGAACCTGCACGCCGGTGGCCTGCAGGACCGTTCCGTCGGCACCGACCTGCACAACAAGCAGCTCGCCCTTGAGCAGGTCTTTTGCCTGGCGCGCGGCCTTCTTCGGAAGGGCCAGAGTGTCGAAGGATGCCAGGTGCGGAGACGTGGCGGCCAGCTCGGCGCCGAGCGAGTCAGAACTGCGTTGCAGGTCAACGTAATTCCCATTCGGAACCGCGCCGTCAACCACTTCCAACCCGCCGTCGGGCGCGTAGTAAAGGCGGTAAGAGGAGCCCTCCGGGGCGTCCGCAAGGTCCCACGCCAGGACGCTGGGCGCAAGCCAGTGGGCTGCGGCGCCGGAGACCAGCGAGGCCGGAACATCACTGGTAATCACATGGGTGCTGTGGTTGTAGGTGAAGGTGATCTGCCCTCCCTGGGACGTCAGGGCGATATCGGCACCTCCTGCCGCACCGCCGTCGCCGTAGTTCTCGGCCCAGGTGCCATTGAGGGCCGTTTTGTAAGCGTAATCCCCTGCGGGGAGGTCAAAGGTGGCGCTGTAGGTGCCGGGCGAGCCTTCGACTTCGTTCAGTGCCGTCGCCGTGCACTCGGGCTGCCAGTCGCCGGGGCAGCCGAGCTCGGACTGCAGTGAGCCCACGAGGGTGACGGACGCCGGCAGAGCGCTGTGATCGGCGAGCGCCGGAACAGGCACCAGACTGACGAGCAGCGGTACAGCGAGGACACCGGCGGCCAGCCCGGCTGCGCGCCGTCGGCCTGGATAAACGGATGGTGCGTTGGACATGGATCCTCCTCGACGCGCTCCAGTGCACGTCCGATCTTGGTAGTAGGCGCTTCTCACCCTAGGAAGGCGTCGCTGGCCGGTCAAGAGCTTACTGAAACTTTCATGAAACTTTTCAGCGGTCCGTATCAGCCGGATACGATGGAACAGTGACCCTTCCTCCCCAGACAGAAAAGCCCCGGCTGGAGGATGTAGCACGCCATGCCGGAGTGAGCGTGCCCACGGTTTCGCGGGTGCTGAACGGGCGGAGCGGGGCCTCGAGGGAGACGCGCCAGGCTGTACTGACGGCCATGGATGACCTCGGTTATGAGCGGCCCGACCGCCTGTCCGGCAGGGCCAAGGGGCAGATCGGCATTGTGGTGCCTGACCTGGTCAACCCGATTTTTCCTGCCTTCGCCGGCGCGATCAGCGCTCTGGTTGCTCCCAATGACTACATTCCCGCACTCTGCACACTGCCAGGCGGCGGCGTTCCCGAGGATGAGTACGTGTCCCTTCTCCTGGATCAGGGCGCACGCGGCCTGATCTTCGTGTGCGCTGCCCATGCGGACGGCCGTGCAAGCGTTGAGCGATATCAACGGCTGCGTGCGCGCGGCATCCCCTTTGTGCTGGTCAATGGAACACGGCCGGAAATTGACGCCCCGGCCATCGCGAATGACGATTCCATCGCCGTCCAGACCGCCGTCCGTCACCTTGCCTCGTTGGGGCACCGGCACATCGGTTTCGCCACAGGCCCGGAACACTTCATCCCCAGTCGCCGGAAGGCGGAAGGATTCCGCGTCGGCCTGGAACAGCACCTCGACCAGATCGATCCCGCCGAACACACCGCCGTCACTATGTTCAGCATCGAGGGCGGCCACAGCGCCGCCGTCGAGCTTCTGGATTCCGGCCACACCGGCATTGTCTGCGCCTCCGACGTCATGGCTCTTGGCGCCATCCGCGCCGCACGCTCGCGGGGGCTCCGCGTGCCCGAGGACGTGTCCATTGTCGGGTTCGATGACTCGCCCCTGATGGCCTTCACCGACCCGCCGTTGACCACGCTGCGGCAACCCGTCTCAGCGATGGCCGAAGCCGCCGTCCAGGCGCTGCTCACGGAACTCTCCGGTGAACGCAGCAGTCGCAGCGAGGTTCTGTTCGAGTCCGACCTGATTGTCCGGGGATCCACCACGGCCGCTCCCGGCTGAGTTGCCCGCTCTCAGGCAGGACGGCCTACCTCTGGCAGGATGGAGCCATGACTCTCACCCCTCCCGTTGCCAAGAAAGTCCCCACCGAACGCACCCACCATGGGGACACCGTGATTGACCCCTACGAGTGGATGCGAGCCAAGGACAACCCCGAAGTGGTTGACCATCTCAAGGACGAGAACGGCTACACCGAGGCAGTCACCGCCGGGCAGGAACAGCTTCGCCAGGACATCTTCAGCGAGATCAAGAACCGCACGCAGGAAACCGATCTGTCCGTCCCCGCCCGCAAGAAGGACTGGTGGTACTACTCCCGTACCGAAGAGGGAAAGCAGTACAGCATTCACTGCCGGGTACGGGCATCGGACACCGGGGACGTCGCCCGGGATTGGACGCCCCCTGAGGTGGTCGCCGGCCAACCAGTCGAGGGCGAACAGGTCCTCATCGACAGCAACGCAGAGGCGGAAGGCAAGCCCTTCTTCTCACTGGGCGGCCTCACCGTCAGCGAGGACGGGAACCTGTTGGCCTTTAGCGTGGACAACGCCGGGGATGAGCGTTTCACCCTGCGCATCAAGGACCTGTCCACCGGCCAGCTCCTGCCCGACGAGATCCCCAACATCTTCTACGGTCTTGCGTTCTCACCGGACGGATCCCAGGTGTTTTACACCGTCGTTGATGACAGCTGGCGCCCCTACCAGGTGAAATCGCACCGGCTTGGCACCGCCGTCGAACAGGACGAGCTGGTGTACCAGGAGGACGACGTCGCCATGTGGACGGGCTTCGACCTCTCCGCGGACCGCACCCAGCTGCTCATCGGCATCGGCTGCTCCGAGTACAGCGAGTACCGGGTGCTGGACCTTGAGAATCAGGAGGCCGGTCTCACCACGCTGATTCCGCGCTCTGACCGCGTCCTCTACGAGCCGGAGCCGCTGCGGATCGAGGGCCGTCTGCACTACCTGCTTACGCATGATCTCGGCGCGAAGAACTCGATGGTCAGCCTCGTGGACGCCGAGCAGTTCCAGCGCCCGCTGGCCGAGCAGGAGTGGTTGCCGGTGATCGAGCACGACGACGCCGTCCGCGTCCACGGTGCCACCGTCACCGCTACGCACGTCCTGGTTTCGGTTCGCAAGGACACCACCATGCGCGTGCAGATCCTGCCCCGGGTGGGCCTCGGCACGCCTGCGCAGCCGGTGCCGCTCGAGCCTGCCTTCGACGAGGCGCTCTACACCTGCAACCTGGCAGGTGCCGAGTTCGAGTCCCCTGTGATCCGGCTTTCCTACGCCTCCTACTTCACTCCACCGCGCGTCTATGACTACCTGCTCGACGGCGGTGTACTCACCCTGCTTAAGGAGACGGAGGTGCGCGGCGGATACCGCTCGGAGGACTACGTCGCCGAACGCCAGTGGGCGACGGCGGCGGACGGCACGCAGATCCCGCTCTCCGTCCTTCGGCGCCGGGATCTGCAGCAGGACGGAAGCAACCCCGCCGTTGTCTACGCCTACGGCAGCTATGAAATCAGCATGGATCCGGCTTTTTCTATCTCGCGCCTGTCGCTGCTGGACCGCGGAGTGATCTTCGTCGTCGCACATATCCGTGGTGGCGGAGAGATGGGGCGCACCTGGTATGAGAAGGGGAAGAAGCTCGAGAAGAAGAACACCTTCACGGACTTCGTCGATGCCACCACGCACCTGGCCGGCTCCGGTTGGGTGGACCCGAGCAGGATTGCCGCTATCGGCGGCTCCGCCGGCGGGCTCCTGAT
The DNA here is from genome assembly GCF_029455255.1 of Arthrobacter vasquezii. Taxonomy (NCBI): domain Bacteria; kingdom Bacillati; phylum Actinomycetota; class Actinomycetes; order Micrococcales; family Micrococcaceae; genus Arthrobacter; species Arthrobacter vasquezii. The sequence continues at coordinate 22,950 of NZ_JAROKN010000007.1, forward strand.
GGGCGCCGTCGCCAACCTGGCTCCCGAGAAGTACCGCGCAATTGTGGCGCAGGTGCCGTTTGTGGACGCCCTGACCACCATTCTGGATCCGGAACTTCCACTCTCTGCCCTGGAATGGGAGGAATGGGGCAACCCCATCACGGACCCCGAGGTCTACCGGTACATGAAGGAATACACCCCGTACGAGAACATCCGCGCAGCCGAGTACCCGCGCATCGCCGCAGTGACGAGTTTCAACGACACCCGCGTGCTGTACGTGGAGCCGGCCAAATGGGTGGCGAGGCTGCGAGAGGAAACCACCGGAAGTGAACCGATTGTCCTCAAGACCGAGATGGACGGCGGCCACGGCGGTGCGAGCGGGCGGTATGAACAATGGAAGGATGTCGCGTGGGATTACGCTTTTGTCGCTGACGCGTTGGGTGCCACCCGGGTGCTTTCAGGAGCGAGCGCCACAGGATAGCCTCCCGAATTTCCAGCGCTGCTGCGATACTTCGGTGCCGGGGCTCCGAACACTCTGTATGGAAACTTCAGGCGTGGGAGGAGCTCGGCCCGTCGTCCGGGCCGCTGGTTCCCGGCGCCGGGCCAGAACAGCCCGGCGCCGGTATAGTTGACAGATGGACAGCAAGAGTGCCGGATCGGCACATGCTGCAACGACGGTGGGAGACCCAGGCTCCCAACCCGACCTCGGCCTACCCCAGGTCCTTGGCGGGCGGTATCGGCTGGATGCCCTCCTCGGTCAGGGAGGCATGGCCTCGGTGCATCAGGCGCGGGATGAAGTGCTTGATCGGGATGTGGCCATCAAGGTGTTCCACACCGGTTCGATCAGCCCCGAGGATGAAGCTCGCCAACGGGCGGAAGCCCAGATTCTGGCGGGGCTGAACCACCGCAATCTGGTGACCGTTTTCGACATCGGCACTGACACGGTTGACCTGCACCGCCGGACCTTCCTCGTGATGGAGCTGATCAAGGGTGAGGATCTTCACCGGGCCAACTTCCATGCTCCCCTCACTGCGGAAGAGACGCAGGCCATGGGGAGGGGCGTGGCCCAGGCTCTGGCCTATATCCATAGTCAGCGGGTAATCCACCGCGATGTGAAACCGGCCAACATTCTCCTCGGCACCAGCGGCAATCCACACCGGGCCGAGCATCCCAAGCTCACCGATTTCGGCATCGCCCGCCTCGTGGAAGAAGCTCATCTGACTGCGACGGGGCAATCCGTCGGTACCGCCGCCTACTTCAGTCCGGAACAGGCGGAAGGTCTCGGGGCCACCGCTGCCAGCGACATCTACTCTCTCGGCCTGGTGCTGCTTGAGTGCCTTACAGGAGAGGCGCCCTTCCCTGGCCCGGCGGCAGCGTCAGCCGCAGCGCGCCTTCACCGAGACCCGGTGATCCCTGCCCATCTGGGTAGCCACTGGAGCCCGCTGCTCAGGGGTATGACGCACCGGGATCCGGCGTCCCGCCCGTCCGCGGAGGATGTTTCCCGCGCACTCGGTTCACCCTCCATGACAGCGGACGGAATGGGCGGGTTCCGCAAGGACTCGCCGGAAGCATCGGAACCTCCCACAGAGCAGCAGGAACGCATCCGGCAGGACCCGCAGCCGGTGCAGGAGCGGCCCGGGACAGCGCTGCATGCACCTGACGACGACGGCGGCCGGGAGGACGACGGCGGGCCGGGAAATTCCGCGACAGCTGTCCCCACAGCTCCGCAGGGACGAAGAAAGCCTGGGGTGCTTCGTTGGGCGTTGATTGCACTCGCAGCGGCACTGATGCTCTTGATTGCAGCAGTCATCCTTGTACCCGCTCTTATGTCCGGAGCTGGTTCCGAGCCGGTCAACTACCCTCCGGCAACAGGAGAACTCGGTGTGCTGCTGGAAGAACTACAGGAAAGCGTGACCCCATGAGGAGCCGAAGAACCCGCCTGGGCGCTGCAGCGGCGGCGCTGAGCCTGATCCTTTTCAGCGGCGGGTGCAGTCTCGCTCCCGATTACGGTGCCGCCGCCTCGCGGCAATTACAGGCCGATGTCCTGGACATCACGCAATTGTCTGTTGACGGCGATTTCGCGGAGGCACTGGATGCACTCGACGCTCTCAGTACGCGGCTGGCAACGCTTGGTTTCATCGGCGCAATCGAGCCTGCACAACAGCAGGAGATCGAAGAAGCGATAGCCAATCTCCGGGCGTACTTCGAGCGCACCTTGAACGAGAGCTCAACTCCGGCCACGCCAACAGATCCCTCGACACCAACACCGGAGCAGGCAGAACTTGAACCGACGCAGCCCACCCCGGGTCCGGTGCCGCCACCTGCGCCGGTCCCCGTTCCCGCTCCGATTCCCGTTCCGGAACCGGATACGTCGCGTGAGCCCGTGCCGGATCCCGCATCTACTCCTCCACCCGTGACCGATCCCCCAGACCCAGCGCCGAGCCAGGCTCCGCCGCCCGAGCCTGGACCTGAACCGGAACCCACCGGACCCGCCCCGGTCGAACCTCCACCCCCAACGACACCGGCGCCCGCTCCGCCCTCTCCCGAACCTTCAGGGCCGGCCGTGCCTGAACCTCCGCTCCCCTCCGCACCCGCCGTCGGACCACCAACCACTCCGGCACCACCGGCAAGCCCCGCACCACCGGGGTGACCGGATCCGCCGGCACCGCCGGGAGACTGACACCACCCGGCGTGTTTGCAGCCAATTTCTGCCGGTACCACGCGCGCCACAATGCCTTCATCTGCTTGACAGTGGAGGCGGTTCCGGTATTACCTAATGAACGATCGGTAAATAATTCTGAGAGGCCTGTATGAAGGACACTGACGTCCGCCCTGCGCACCCCATCCTCGAACAGGACCACGCCTCCCGCTGGATGGGAATCGAAGTTCTCCGTCTCGCTGACGGGCATGCAACCATCACCATGCGTCTGCGCGAGGAAATGCTCAACGGCTTCGGGATCGCTCACGGCGGCATGGTCTTTGCCTTCGCGGATTCGGCCTTCGCGCTCGCCTGCAATCCTCCCGGTGAGACGGAGACGATCACCGTCGCATCCGGCGTCGACATCAATTTCCTTGCCCCCGCCTTTCCGGGCGATGTGCTGACCGCGGTCGCTGACCGAAAAGCCTCCGCCGGCCGGAGCGGCCTCTATGACATTTCGATCACTGCCGCGAACGACGACGGCGGCACCCGCCTGATTGCCGAGTTCCGCGGCCGATCGCGCACCGTTCCCAACAAAGCCGGCCGCGGTGCTTCAGCCACGAACCAGCCCGAGAAGAGGACCCCATGAGCACCACGGCCATCAAGGCGACAGCAGCGGATGCAGCCACCTTGGATCCCGAGGAGACCTATGACCGCGGGCGCATCGAGGAACTCCAGCTGGAGCGGCTGCAGTGGACGGTGAAGTACGCGTACGAGAATGTGGACCTGTACCGCCGCAAGTTCGACGACGCCGGCGTGCGCCCTGAGGACCTTCGGGAGCTTTCCGATCTGGCCAAGTTCCCCTACACCACCAAGGAAGACCTCCGGCAGACGTACCCCTTCGGGATGTTCGCGGTTCCGCAGGAGCGCGTGGCCCGCATTCACGCGTCGTCGGGCACCACCGGGCGGCCCACGGTTGTCGGTTACACCTCCGGGGATCTTGACCGGTGGGCGTCGCTGGTTGCGCGGTGCCTGCGGGCCAGCGGGGTCAAGAAGGGCGACAAGGTCCATAATGCCTACGGCTACGGGCTCTTCACGGGCGGGCTGGGGGCACACTTCGGAGCAGAGAAGCTCGGCTGCACCGTCATCCCGATCTCCGGCGGGCAAACCGAACGCCAGGTGCAGCTCATCCAGGACTTCGAGCCGGACGCCATCCTCAGCACCCCCACCTATCTGCTCACCATCCTGGACGCGATGGTTGCGGCCGGCGTTGATCCGAAGGGCACGTCCCTCAAGACCGCGGTGCTGGGGGCGGAACCCTGGACTGACCGGATGCGCACCGAACTTGAGCAGCGAATGGGATTCGACGCGTGCGACATCTACGGGCTCTCCGAGGTGATGGGCCCCGGCGTCGCCGGAGAGTGCGTTGAAACGAAAGACGGCTCGCACATTTGGGAGGACCACTTCCGGCCGGAGATCATCGATCCTTTCACTGACACGGTGCTCGATGACGGCCAGTCCGGTGAGCTTGTCTTCACCTCGCTCACCAAGGAAGCGCTGCCGATCATCCGGTACCGCACGCATGACCTGACCCGACTGCTTCCGGGCACCGCCCGCCCCGGCATGCGGCGGATGGACCGGATCACCGGGCGCAGCGATGACATGATCATCCTGCGTGGCGTGAACCTCTTCCCTACGCAGATTGAGGAGATTGCACTTCGAATCCCTGCGCTCAGCCCGCATTTCCAACTGGAGCTCACACGTCCGGAGGGGCAGCGGATGGACCAGCTGACTGTCCGCATCGAGCCGCGCGAAGGCGTGAGCGCCGACGACGCTGCTGCTGCAGCGTCCGAGCTGAGCAAACAGATCAAGATCCACATCGGGTCAAGCTGCGCGGTGTCCGTCGTCGAGAGCGGTTCCCTGGCACGCTCAAGCGGGAAGCTGAAGCGCATCTATGACCTGCGGCCGAAGCTGTAACTGCGTGCTGCACTCTTCGGAGTCTGACGTGCGGACCGCAGTGGGGCCTGACCGAACGTTCATGCGAAAATAGCCCGTATGCCAAGCTCACAGGCCGCAACCCGTCGCGGACGTCCCGGATACGATCAGCAAACTGTGCTCAACATCGCCGTCGGTGTCTTCAACCGGCATGGCTACGAGGCCACGTCGATGGGCGTCCTTGCGGAGAACCTGGGCATCAGCAAGTCGGCGATCTACCATCACGTGCCGTCGAAGGGCGATCTGCTGCGCCTGGCACTGGATCATGCGCTCGGAGGCCTCGAAGCCGTCTTGACGCATGCGAGTGCAACGTCCGGCAAGGCGGATCAGCGGCTCGAGTACGTGCTGCGCGGCACCATCGCTGTGTTGACCGAGCGTCTTCCCTTTGTGACGCTCCTACTGCGGCTGCGCGGCAATACGGAGGTTGAGCGCGAAGCCCTTGAGCGCCGTCGTGCCTTTGATCATCAGGTGGCGTCCCTGGTTGAGGCTGCGCGGTCCGAGGGCTCCATCCGTAAGGACATCGATCCGCGGACCACAACGAGGCTGCTGTTCGGCACGATCAACTCGGTGGTCGAGTGGTACAAGCCGGGGGGTCCGCTGACGCCGCAGAAGCTTGCCGACGATGTCATTGCCATGGTCTTTGAGGGACTGCACCACCACGCCTGAGCCCGGCCACACCACGCCCTCCTCGTCGGGACAGTCCGAAGCTCCTGCCGCGAATCCCACCCACATGCGTCGTCCGCTGGGAATAAGCAGCCCAATCCCAGCAGTCTCACCCGGTCGCTGGGAGCAGGGGTTATCCACATAGCCGTCCGAGTCCATCCGCACCCCATGCGTCCTGGGCAGTATGGAAGCATGGACATCGTCGCAGCCCTGCAGATACAAGGAGGAGTTGCGCGCCGAGGTACTCTGCTCGCCCACGGTGTCCCCCGTCAGCGCATTGACGAAGCTCTATCCGCACAGCGTATTCTGCGGCCGGCCCGAGGCGTCTACGCACTTCCGGGATCTGATAGTGCACTGGTCAGCGCTGCCTGCGCGGGAGCCGAGCTTGCCTGTATCACCGCTGCGAAACACCTAGGGTTATGGGTGTTCCGGGAACCGTCATTTGTCCATGTGACCGTCGATCACGGCCGACCGCTTGAAGGAGTCTTCCGGGTCCACCGCCAGGTCAAGCCGCTGTCACTTGCGGACATCTGCGTGCAGAGCATGAGGTGCCTGCCGGAACTGGATGCGCTCTGCATTGTTGAGTCCGCCGTGGTCCAGAAGAAGGTCACGCTCGAACAGCTTCGCGCTTCTGCAACCGGCGCCCGCGATGCTCCCCTGCGCCGGATCATCGGACTGGTTGATCCTCATGCCGAGTCCATTCTTGAGACAGTCGCGCGCTACCGCCTCGGGGAGGAGGGTCTTCACGTCAGCTCGCAGGTCTACATCCCAGGTGTCGGGCGGCTTGATCTTTTTGTTGAAGGGATTCTGGGAATAGAGGCAGACGGTCGGGAGCACCACAGCGGTCACAAGGAGTTCGAGGAGGACCGCCGGCGGTGGAACCTGCTCACAGTGAAGGGCATCCCGATCCTGCGTGTCAGCGCAAAATTGATCCTACGGGAGCCCGACTCGTTCATTCGGTTAGTCCGGCAGGGCCTCGCTTCCCGAAAATCCCAGTAGAACGTCCATCCGGGTGGGATTGGACCGCCGTGTCCCACTCAGTTGGGGCACCCAGTGGGATAGGCGGTCCGGGCCTGCGGGCCTACTTCTCGACGAGGGTCAGGACGTCGTAGGTCGCCACGATCTCGTCATTCTGGTTGGTGAGCACCGCATCCCAGGACACCTCGCCGTACTCCTCGTCCTCGCGCGGCGTGATGCGCTTGGCCGTAAGGGTCACGCGGATCGAGTCACCGGCAGCAACGGGAGTGATGAACCGCAGGTTCTCGAGGCCGTAGTTCGCGAGGACGGGCCCCGGAGCAGGTTCCACGAACAGCCCGGCTCCCCAGGACAGCAGCAGATAGCCATGCGCAACAATGCCTGGGAAGAACGGGTTCGCGGCTGCAGCTTCCTCGTTGGTGTGCGCGTAGAACTTGTCGCCGGTCTCGTTCGCAAACGCCGTGATGTCCTCAAGCGTCACCTGACGCAGGTCCGAGCGCACTGCATCACCGATCCGCAGTGTCGCGAGGTTCTTCCGGAACGGGTGCTCTTCATCGAAGTTGCGGTCCGCCCCGGTGTGCCAGACGCCCGTAATCGCGGTCAGCATGTTCGGTGATCCCTGCAGGGCTGTGCGCTGCATATGGTGCAGCACTGAGCGGATGCCGCCGAGCTCCTCGCCACCCCCGGCACGCCCCGGCCCTCCATGCACCAGGTGCGGCACCGGCGAACCGTGGCCGGTGGAAGAACGCGCATCCTCACGGTTCAGCAGCAGAACGCGGCCGTGGTGGGCCGCAATGCCCATCACCAGCTCACGTGCAATGGCCGGATCGTTGGTGCAGACCGTCGCCACCAGTGACCCCTCGCCCATGGCGGCCAGCCGTACGGCGTGTGCGGTGTCCTCATACCCCACCACCGAGGCGACGGGACCGAAGGCCTCCACCGTGTGAAGTTCAACCGCATCAGAGTTTTCCCAGGTCAGGAGCATGGGAGCCATGAAGGCGCCGTCCTCAGCGACGTCCACGGTCCCGTCAGCGTGGGTCACCCGGGGAGAGTCCAGGGTTCCGTAAGCGAGTTCGCCGCCTGCTGCAAGCATGGTCTCGACGGCGGCGCGGACGTCGCGCATCTGCCCGACCGAAGCAAGCGCGCCCATGGTGACGCCCTCAGCACGCGGGTCACCGAGCGTGATGCGCTGCTCAATGCGGTCGCGGGCGGCAGCAACGACGTCGTTCACCAGAGCCTTGGGAACCAGGCTGCGGCGGATACTCGTGCACTTCTGGCCCGCCTTGACCGTGATCTCGGTGACGAGGGACTTGATGAACGCGTCGAACTCGGGCGTTCCGGGAACCGCGTCTTCGCCGAGGATTGCGGCGTTGAGGGAGTCGGTTTCGGACGAGAAACGCACGCCGCCCGTGGTCACGTTGTCGTGGGACTTCAGCTTGTTCGCTGTGGAAGCGGAACCGGTGAACAGCACCATGTCCCGGTAATCAAGCGTGTCCAGCACGTCGCGGGCCGGTCCCGAAATGAGCTGCAGCGACCCGGCGGGCAGAATGTTGGACTCGATGATCAGCTTCACGACGGCGGCCGTCAGATAACCGGTAGGCGTTGCAGGCTTCACGATGGTCGGCACTCCGGCCAGGAACGCCGGTGCCAGCTTCTCGAGCATTCCCCACACCGGAAAGTTGAACGCGTTGATCTGCACGGCGACCCCGGGGATGCGGGTGTAGATGTGTTCGCCGAGAAAGGACCCGTCCTTCGAAAGAACCTCGACAGGCCCGTCGATGACAACCTGCGAGTTCGGCAGTTCCCGCCGGCCCTTGGAACCGAACGTGAACAGGACGCCGATTCCGCCGTCGATGTCCACCATGGAGTCCACCTTCGTGGCCCCGGTCCGCGCAGAGAGTTCGTAGAGGTGATCCCGCTGTCCGTTCAGGAACTGGGCGAGCGCCTTGAGCTTCAGTGCGCGTTGGTGGAACGTAAACTTCCCGAGTTCACTCTGGCCGGTGGTCCGGGCGTAATCGACGACGTCGGCAACGTCCAGGCCGCTGGTGCTCACCATGGCAAGCAGTTCGCCGGTGCTGGCGTCCCGTACTTCAGTGGCGTTGTCTTCGGACAGCGTGTGCTGGTCGGGGGTCCACCAGGCGTCGCGGATGAAGCTGGGGACAATGTCCACGCTGAGGGCGGTCGAAGTCATCGTTGACCTTTCGCGTTTGGGGAGCTCAAGAAACATGACAAACATTACTGAACGGACGTTCGGTAATATGTCCAGAGTACATGAACGCACCATCCCTCCACATCCCACAAGGAGCCTTCAGTGACCGGCGAACCCTGGCAGATTACCCTCGGCGAGCTCGACGAGAAGATGGGCGTGAAGATCCTCGAACAGTCGGTCGAGCGGGTGGTCGCGACGATGCCCGTGGAAGGTAACCGGCAGTCCTTCGGCCTCCTGCACGGTGGGGCGTCGCTCGCGGTCGGTGAAGCCGTTGGCTCCTGGGCAGCCGTCATCCACGCAAGCACGCTGGGCAAGACTGCCGTGGGCGTGGACGTCTCCGCGACCCATCACAAGTCCGCGCGCAGCGGCACTATCACCATCACCGCCACCCCCATCCATCTGGGGCGCACCCTCGCTACACATGAGGTGCTGATCACCAACGACGACGGCGGCCGCCTCTGCACGCTGCGCATCACCAATCTGCTGCTTGAGAAGAAATAGGCGCTAAAACGTCAACTTCGCTCGGACAGCGTCAAGCTCCCCCTGCGACAACCCGGCGTCACGGAGATACGCCTCGGCGTCAAGGCCGTCCAGCAGCTCCAGAAGATGCGCCCGGGTGTGCATGACCCAGTCGTGCAGTTCCTCGGGAGACTTCGGCGTCTCGTGCGGCGTCTCCTGCCCGAGGTGGTGTTCGTTGATGCCGTGGACGGCGAGCGCATAGTCGTCAGCAATGTGCTCATGGTCAACGCCCGCGAGGGTCAGCAGCACTGCGGTCACCATGCCGGTGCGGTCCCGCCCCGCAGCACAGTGCACGACGACGGCGCCCTCCGACTCCGCCACGGCCCGCACCACTGCGGCGATCTTCTCCGGCCATCGGCGCAGGTTCTCCAGGTAGTACTCCGGTGAGTTCAGGTAGGGCCCGACCAGCTGCATGAACTCCTCATCCGACTGGTCCTCAGTAGGGCAGTTCACCACCTGAAACCGGTCCAGGACTGCGGTGTTCAGGACCGGATCCGTTTCCCTCCGTCCTCGCTCATCAGGGTTTCGAAGGTCAACAACGGTGCGGACGCCGTCGTCGTACGCTTGCTGCCAACCGGCGTCGGTGAGCCATTCATGGCGGCCCATCCGGTACAGCCGACCGGCCTTGATGTCAGGGCTGACGCCACCGAGATCCCGTGCATTCACGGCGCCGTCCCAGGGGACGTTACGGTGCGAGCCGTGTCGATGCAGTTGGGCCAGATCAATCGAAGCCATGGCTGAAGAATAACAAGCGGCACGGCGCGCCGCTTCGCTCTATCCGGCACCCCGGTTCAGGAGTATGTTGATGCGATGAAACTTCTCCGAATTGCGGCCAGCACACTCCTGGCTTCGGGCCTCCTTGCAGGCTCAGCGGTTTTGCCGGCGTCGGCAGGCGATCGCGGAACTACCCAATATGTCGCGCTCGGTGACTCGTACGCATCCGGGGTTGGGGCCAACTACTACATGGATCCAGACCCGGCAGACTGCCTTCAATCAGCGCTCGGTTACCCCGAACTGCTCGACGAGCGCAAACGGATCGACCTGGTCACCAACGCGACCTGCAGTGGCGACACCATTTCCGACGTGTTCTCAGCGCTCGGCAACTTGAACGCCACGACAGACCTCGTCACCCTGACAGTCGGCGGTAATGATGTGGGATACCAGTTCGTGATTGCTGCCTGCGGCTACGGAACGCTGACCTGTACAGCCGCTGTAAATCAGGCGGTGGGTACCGAAGCGCAGAACCAACTTTCCGCCGGGCTCAGCGCACTGTATGACGGAGTCAGAGGCTCGGCTCTCTACGCTGATGTAGTTGTGACGGGTTACCCGCACCTCTTCTCACCCGAGTTCGGCACCACGCTTTTCGTGCCCGCCATCAATCTGGAGACAGGATTGCCCATCCTGGACCCGACGGGCGCGCCGGTTCCGCCGCTGCCGCTCACACCGGCCGAGCAGCAGATCCTCAACGACGGCGCCGACGCCCTGAACGCTGCCATCCGCACCCAGGCGGAACTTGCCGGCTTCACCTACGTCGACGTCGTCAAACGGTTCGACAGGCACGGCCTCGGTTCGCCGCAGCCCTGGATCCAGCCGTTCACGGACCCGGGCGCGCTGCACCCAACCGCGAAGGGTTACAAGAACGGGTACCTGCACGAGATCCGGCAGGCAGTGAAGCACCTCGACTAATCCACAGTAATGATCGCCTGCACCGGCGTGTGGTCGGATGGCCACGCGCCGTTGTAGCGGGTGGTGTTGATACCCGTCTCCACAACGGTGACCCCCGAGTTCACCATGACCCAGTCGATCCGCTTGCGCCCCTGCTTCGGCGCACGGTAGTGCGGGAACGTCCCCCACAGCTCGGTCAGCCGCTCCTTGGCCTCATCCCAGGCATCCGCCAGCACTTCACCGCTGGTCATCGCCTCGTACGGCTGCGACGCCGCGCCCGTATTGAAGTCTCCGGTCACGACGACGGCCCCCTCGGTCTGCGCGACCAGGGACCGGATTGCCTCCGCCGAACGCTGACGCGACTTTCGGGACATGTGGTCGAGATGGGTATTGAGGACGGTCAGTTTTTTGTCGGTTTCACGGTCCCGGAAGCGAGCCGTCACAACTATCCGCGGGATGAGGTTGCCCCACCCATTTGATCCTGGGGTGTCCGGGGTGTTGGACAGCGCGTCCTGATCCCATTCCAGCAGTTCCAGGCGCCGTGCATCGTAGACGATCGGGCACTGTTCACCACCGCCGTCCGCGTTACGGCCGCGGCCGATGCTGCTGTAACCCTCGCCCAGCCCCTCCAGGATCGCCGGCATCTGGTCCGGCAACGCCTCCTGCACACCGAGGATGGTGGGCTGTTCGGCCGCCAGAAGCCGGCGGACCAGCGGTTCGCGGCGACCCCAGAAATCATGGCTCCACGGGTTCACATGAGCCACCCGGCGCCGGATGTTGTAGGTCATAATATGAAGCTGCGGCGGCTCAACAGGTCCGATCAGCGGTTTCTCTGCCAGCGTCGTCCGCTCAGTCATAAAAAAACCTTAGCCCTTGCCTGCGGCATGGGCTACTCGTCCCACGCGAAGAACCCCTGACCCGACTTACGCCCGAGCTCCCCGCGCGCAACCTTGTCCCGGAGGACCTGCGGCGGAGCAAAGCGCTCCCCCAGCGTCGACTCCAGATATTCGGCGATCCCGAGCCGCACATCGAGGCCGACGATGTCCGTTGTCCGTAGCGGACCGACCGGATGCTTGTACCCGAGCACCATTGCCGTATCAATGTCTTCAGCGGACGCCACGCCCTCCTCGACCATGCGCATCGCTTCCAGCGCAATAGCAACACCCAGGCGGGAGCTGGCAAAACCGGGCGCATCCTTGACCACCACGGGAGTCTTGCCGAGTGCTTCAGCCCAGCCGCGGGCCTTCTCGGCCAGCTCTGCCGAGGTGGAAGGCGCGAGCACAACCTCGATGAGCGTTGACGCCGGCACCGGATTGAAGAAGTGAAGGCCGCAGAACCGGTCCGGCCGCTGCAGGACGCCCGCCAGCTCACCGACCGACAAGGAGGACGTATTCGTGGCGAGCCAGGCGCCGTCGTCGAGCTGTTCCTCCACGCCGCGCAGCGCGGCCGTTTTCAACGCAAGGTCCTCCGGCACGGCTTCGACCACCAGGCCGCAGGACGCAAAAGCCTTGTAATCGGTGCTTACCTGCAGCCGCGCCGAGAGCGCGTCCAGGCTTTCCTGCGTGCTCCCTTTGGCGATGCTGCGGTCCAGCGCAGCAGTGATCCGTCCGCGCGCCGCCTCCGCGGCGTCGTCGTTCTGTTCAACAACGACGACGGCGGCACCGGCCACACAGAATGCGTGTGCGATTCCCGCGCCCATCCGCCCGCCACCCAGTACGCCAACGGTCTCCGGAACGCTGTTGGTCCCCGCTGTGCTCACTTTTTCATCTTCCGTTCGGTGTCTTTCCTGGTCAGGAAGGCCTGCATGCGCTCGAACTTGGCCTCGGACTCGAACAGGATGCCCTGTGCAAGCTGATCGATCACGGGATGCGCCTCGGGTGGTGCATGGAACACACTCTTGGTGATGCGGGTTGCGAGTGGGTCCTGGCGCGCGATGCGATCAGCGAGACGGTGCGCTGCCGGGAGCAAATCCACGGCCGGGTGGATTTCGGTGATGAGCCGGACGGCGAGGGCTTCATCGGCGTTCAGTACGCGTCCTGAGAGCAGGATCTCCTTGGCGAGCGGCTCACCGACAAGCTCGCGCAGCCGCCAGGTTGCGCCGGCCGCCGGCAGGATGCCGAGGCCCGTTTCCGGGTTGCCGATCTTCAGTGCGGGTGTCCCGATCCGGAAGTCCGCAGCGAAAGCGAGTTCCGCACCGCCGCCAAGCGCATAGCCGTCCAGCGCCGCGATCACCGGCATGGGAAGTTTCGCAATCCGGGAGAAGAGTGTCGAGTTGATTCCGGCGAGGGCGTCGTCGCGCCGTCGTTCTCTTAGCTGTGCAATGTCGGCGCCGGAGGCGAAGACGCCGCCCGTGCCGGAGAGCACGAGGATCCGCGGGTTGCGCTCAAGGTCGGCGCACACCTCGTGAAGCTCGTCAACCATCTGCTGGTCGATTGCGTTGCGGACCTCGGGCCGGTTGAGCTGGACGCTGAGGCGGTTCCCGCCGTCGTCGATTGTCAGGGTCTGCACTACACACGCTCCAGGAGCAGGGCTGTTCCCTGTCCCACGCCCACGCACATGGTGGCAAGTCCCAGGCTTCCGCCTTCCCGTTCCAGCCGACCCATGAGGGTGATGGCGATCCGCGAGCCCGAGGAACCCAGCGGGTGCCCCAGGGCGATGGCGCCGCCGTCCCGGTTGACGATGTCCTCGTCGAGGCCAAGCCTGCGGATCGAGGCGAGGGACTGTGTGGCGAAGGCTTCGTTGAGTTCGACGGCGTCGAGGTCGCCGATGGACCGGCCGGCGAGCTTGAGGACCTTCTGCGTGGCCGGGACGGGTCCGATGCCCATGATTTCCGGCGGCACTCCGGCGGAGGCACCCGTGACGATGCGGGCGCGCGGGGTCAGGCCGAGCCGGGTGAGTGCGGCTTCGGACGCTACGATCACGGCGGACGCGCCGTCGTTCAGCGAGCTCGAATTGCCCGCCGTCACCACGCCGTCCTTTGCTACAACCGGCTTCAGCCCCGCGAGCACCTCGAGCGTGGTGTCCGGTCTGGGTCCCTCGTCCGTATCAACGGTGACGTTCTTCTTGCGGTGTGTGGTGTTAACGGGAACGATCTCGTCTTTGAAGTGCCCTGACTCGATTGCGGCAATGGCCCGCTGGTGGGAACGGAGTGCGAAGGCATCTGCATCCTCCCGCGAGATGCCGTCCACGCGGGCAACCTCCTCGGCCGTCTCCGGCATCGAGAACGTGGTCTTCTCCTGGGCCGCGAAGGTGGGGTTGGTGAAGCGCCAGCCAATCGAGGTGTCGAAAGCGGCGCCAGGCTTCGCGAATGCCGTCGTCGGCTTTTCCATCACCCACGGCGCACGGCTCATGGACTCGACACCACCGGCAATAACGACGTCGGCAGCTCCTGCCTTGATCATGTGGGAGGCCATAATGATGGCCGACAGACCGGATGCGCAGAGCCGGTTGACGGTGATCCCCGGAATGGTGTTGGGCAGGCCGGCAAGCAGCGTGGCCATGCGGGCGACGTTGCGGTTTTCCTCGCCGGCGCCGTTCGCGTTGCCGAGAATGACCTCGTCGATTGCCTCGGGGTCCAGGCCGGTGCGGTGCACCAGCTCGCGGAGGGTCAGCGCCGCCAGGTCATCGGGCCGGACCGCCGAAAGCGCTCCGCCGTACCGTCCCACCGGGGTTCGAACCCCGCCCACCAGAAAAGCCTCGGCCATGCCAGCCTCCGTCATCGTCGTCGTCGTCGTCAGAGCGTGCAGGAAGGGCGGCATAATTACCGACCGTTCGTTCTATAAAGAATCGCACGGGGCGCCGGAGCGGTCAACTGACGTGACGGATTGGGATTGTTCCGTGTTCGGCTCGCCTATGGGATAGGGCAAAAAGCGCCGGCGGAGCCGCCCCGGGATCTTCGCATCGGGGCTGGCTCAACGCCGGCGAGAAGACGGGCGCGGGTTAGAACCACGTAGGAAACAGCCTGCCCCTGCTGCGGGCGTTCGTCAACGGTTTCTTTAACGGCCGCGGTCGACCGCCGAAGGTCGGCCGTCGGCAGGCGGTCCACGCGAGTCAGTCCACGCGAGTCAGTCCTCCAGGCGAAAGCCCAGCTTGACCGTGACCTGCCAATCGGCGACGGCGCCATCCACGAGGTGCCCCCGGATCTCCTTGACCTCGAACCAGTCGAGATTCCGAAGGGTCTTCGCTGCCTGGGTCACTGCGTTGTTGACTGCCGCGTCCACCCCGTCCGGCGACGTTCCGACGACCTCGGAAATGCTGTAAGTATGGTTCGCCATGCTTCCTCCTGAATCCGGGCGCCGGCAACTCCGGCGGGTGGGTGCCACGCTAGTCCTCCCCACCGTCGCGGTCCAGCCCTTCGAAGCTCGGCTCCAGCCATGTATTGCGGACGCGAATCGTCCGGAATCTTCTGGATTGAGCCGGCGGACGCGCCTACCCTCTTGTTTCATGACGTACAGCATCCAGATAGTGATCGACAGCGAAGATCCCCACACGCAGGCAGGCTGGTGGGCGGAAACCCTGGACTGGAGGGTGGAGCCTACGGACCAGGACTTCATCGACAAGATGCTCGCAGAAGGTTATGCGCAGCAGAGCGACCTCATCGAGCACAACGGCATCCGCGTCTGGAGCACCGGTGAGGCAATCTGCCGGCCGGACGAGGACGGAAAGACGGGGCGGCAACGCATCCTCTTCGTCAAGGTCCCCGAGCCCAAGACGGTCAAGAACCGCACGCACCTGGACATCCGTCTTGACGGTGATGATAAGGACGCCGTCCGCACCGCACTGGAAAAGCGCGGCGCACGGTTCCTGTACCAGGGCAATGAAGGCCCGCACATCTGGTACACGATGACGGATCCGGAAGGTAATGAGTTCTGCGTGAGCTAGCCGGCCCACCACTTTGAAGTTCCCCCCGTCTCCAAAGCTAGACTCGATTGGTGACCACAGATCTCCCACCCCAGGTATCCGATGTCTTCGACCCTGCCCGCTGGCGGCTCGTGGAGGGGTTCGAGGATCTGCAGGACATCACCTACCACCGCCACGTGGACCGCAGCCAGAACGGCGGCGCCGGCACACGCGATCTGCCGACTGTCCGCATTGCGTTCAACCGGCCTGAGGTCCGTAACGCCTTCCGCCCTGGCACGGTGGATGAGCTGTACCGCGCAATGGATCACGCACGAATGACCCCGGACGTTGCAACGGTCCTCCTCACAGGCAACGGCCCTTCTCCCAAGGACGGCGGGCACTCCTTCTGCTCCGGCGGTGACCAGCGGATCCGTGGGCGGGATGGGTACAGGTACGCAGAGGGTGAGACCAGGGAGACCATCGACCCGGCACGCGCCGGCCGGCTCCATATCCTTGAAGTCCAGCGGCTGATGCGGACCATGCCCAAGGTGGTCATCGCCGTCGTCAATGGGTGGGCAGCAGGCGGCGGGCACAGCCTTCACGTTGTGTCGGACCTAACGATCGCCTCCAGGCAGCACGGCAAGTTCAAGCAGACTGACGCGACCGTAGGCAGCTTCGATGCCGGCTACGGCTCGGCGCTCCTCGCGCGCCAGATCGGCCAGAAGAAGGCCCGCGAGATTTTCTTCCTCGCCAGGGAGTACTCGGCCGAGGACATGGTGGCCATGGGCGCCGTGAACCAGGCCGTTGACCACGAGCGGCTCGAGGACGTGGCGCTTGAGTACGCGGCAGACATCGCGAACCAGAGCCCGCAGGCAATCCGCATGCTCAAGTTCGCGTTCAACCTGGCCGATGACGGCCTGGCCGGCCAGCAGGTCTTCGCCGGCGAGGCCACGCGCATGGCTTACATGACCGATGAAGCGGTCGAGGGCAAGGAAGCGTTTCTCGAAAAGCGCAGTCCCGACTGGTCCAGCTTCCCCTACTACTTCTAGGCGCCCATGGAACTCTTCCCCGTTCACACTCCGCCCGGCTTCGATCCGCATACACTGCTTGCACCTCTCGCAGCGGCCCTTGCCGGTGAAGGACCTGCGGTAGCACCGCACTCCGATGGGCATCAGAGCTTCAACGGCGAACTGCCCAACGATGAGATCGCCGCAGTGCTCAGCACCTCCGGCTCCACCGGCACCCCAAAACAGACCATGCTCAGCGTCGACGCCCTTGCCGCATCCGCCATGGGGACCGCCTACGCCCTGAAGTCCGAGGGCCAGTGGCTGCTCACCCTGCCCGTGCACTATGTGGCCGGCTTCCAGGTGTTGGTGCGCTCGCTGTACGCGGGGACACGGCCGTGGGCGATGGACCTTACCGAGACGTTCAGCCCGGAGCGATTCACGGAAGCTGCCGGTGAACTGACCGACAAAGTGCGCTTCACGTCCCTGGTTCCCACGCAGCTCCACCGGCTGCTTGAGGACCCGGCCCCCCACACCATCAAGGCGCTCCAGCGCTTCAACGCAATCCTGCTCGGCGGGGCGGCGGTCACCGACGCCCTCCGCAGCAGAGCCCGCGCACACGGCCTGAAGATCGTCCGCACCTACGGTATGAGTGAAACCTGCGGCGGGTGCGTGTACGACGGCGTCCCCCTCGAAGGCGTACAGCTCACCAACGACGACGGCCGGCTCTGGATCAGCGGACCGGTCCTGGCCGACGGTTACCTGGGCCAGCCGGATCTCACCCGGGAAAAGTTCCCGTTCAACTCTGGCCGGCGCTGGTTCCGAACGGACGACGACGGCGCTATTGACGGCGGCGTCCTCACCGTCCACGGCCGCGTGGATGACGTCATCATCACAGGCGGACTCAAGGTGTCCGCGGTCGCAGTGTCCAGTGTCCTTGAGGGCATGCCGGGGGTCAGCGAAGCACTGGTGCTGGGGGTACCGCATCCGGAGTGGGGCGCACAGGTGGCTGCCGCCGTCGTAGGCTCGGTCAATCCGGACGCAGTGCGGCAGCATGCGCAGGAGCATCTTGGGTCACACGCGGCCCCAAGGATTGTGCTGACGCTCGATAAACTCCCAATGCTGCCCAATGGCAAACCCGACCGGATGGCCGTGCGCGCACTGTTCGAGCAGTCAGCGCTGTAGCGAATCCGCCCGCAGGTTCAGGGCATCCAAGCGAAAATCCAGAGAACAGATAACCGGAGGAGCACCGTGGCAACAGCTGCGCAATGGGTGGAGGGAGCGCGCCCCCGCACACTTCCCATGGCGGTGGCGCCCGTCATTATCGGCTGCGCTGCGGCTTTTGACCTCGGCGCGTTCAAACCCGTCAACGCCCTGCTCGCCGCACTCGTCGCCATCCTCCTGCAGGTGGGAGTGAACTATGCCAACGACTACTCCGACGGAATCCGCGGCACGGACAACGACCGCGTCGGCCCGCTGAGGTTGACGGGTTCCGGGGCCGCGAAGCCGCGGCAGGTGAAGTGGGCGGCCTTCGGATGTTTCGCGCTGGCGATGCTCGCTGGAATCGCACTGATTGTGCTCTCCCAGGCGTGGTTCCTGCTGCTCGTGGGCCTCGGCTGCGTAGCCGCTGCGTGGGGCTACACGGGCGGGCGCAATCCCTATGGCTACATGGGCTTGGGCGACCTGTTTGTCTTCGTCTTCTTTGGACTGGTCGCTACCCTCGGAACCACCTACACGCAGGCAGGTCAACTGAGCGGCCCGGCATGGGTCGGTGCGGTCTGCACGGGAATCATTGCCATGGCGCTGCTGATGGCCAACAACGTGCGGGACATTCCCACCGACCGGGAAGCCGGCAAGCTTACCCTCGCTGTCCGTCTCGGCGATACCGCCGCCCGTATCAGCTATGTGATGATGCTCGCGGTGGCCCTGCTGCTGCCGCTGCTCCTGGTCTACGACTACCCGTGGGTGCTGCTGGTGCTGCTCCTCATCCCTCTGTGCCTGATGCCGAGCTGGCTGATGCTCAAGGGCAAAAAGCGCCGCAGCCTCATTCCGGTCCTGAAGCAGACGAGCATCATCAACCTCGGCTTCAGCGTGCTCTTCGGCGCCGGTGTGGTGCTCTCGGGAGTGCTGGCCTAGCTTTGAGCGGCCGGGCTACGCCTCCACGGCGGAGCTAGGGCTTGCGGCGGTCGGAATTCACCGGGGTGTTGGGATCCAGGCTGTCCTCGGCGTCCGCATCACGCAATTCACTGGCTGAACGGACCGGCGGAGCTCCGTCACGGAAACGGCGCTGCAGGGAGGACGCGGCACGATTGCGCATCTCGCGGAAGAACAGGTATGTGACGCACCACGCCAGAATTGCACCGGCTATCACCGAGAAGATCGCGCCCAGACCCAAGGAATAGCAGATCACGGAGAACACCGCGACGAAGCCGAGGCGCAGAGCGGTGAATTTTAGGAAAGGCACGTCTCAAGTTTACTCGCCTACAATTGATGCATGCCCCGCCTGCTGCTGCTCCTCGTGATCCTGGGGATCGCCGTCATCATTTACGCGCTGTTCGACTGCATCATGAGCCGGGCAGAATCGGTGCGCAGCATTTCGAAACCAGCCTGGTTCTTCACCATCCTCCTCGTCCCCCTTCTGGGCGCCGGCCTCTGGTTCCTCTTCGGTCGGCCGGGCAGGGACGACCGCCCAGCCCAGCGCCAGAAGCGGGGCCCCACGGCACCGGATGATGATCCCCAGTTTCTGCGAAACCTCGAGCTCAGGCGTCGCCAGGAAGCCCGCGAGGCCGAACAGCGAAAGCGCGACGCTGAGGAACGTGCACGCGAAGCCGAGAAGAAGAAGAACGACGAGGGCACGGCCAGCGACGGCAAGACCGCCTAGGCCGGTACGTAGGCGGTCTTGCGTAGCGCTCAGGCAAAGCCTTGTGGGCTACCTGACACGGCTGCGGGTTGATGTTCCCTGACAGCCGCGGCACAGTGTTCCCGAGATGGTGTCCCGTTTCCACTTCCATGTCACCTATTTGACGGTCTGTGCAAAGATTTGCACAACAGCCCTTGGTCTGGATAGTCAGAATGACTACGCTGAATGAAATCCTTCCGACAATAGTGGTCAATCTGACCAGCCCCCACCTGGAGAGCTCCGCAGACCGATGAACAAGGAACCGCGCCACACCAGAGATGCCATTGACCGGGCTGTGCTCGAGGCACTCGACGCCGAGCCTCGGATGACCATTCTCGCGATCGCCCAGCGGACGGGCCTGGCCCGAGGCACCGTCCAGGCCCGCCTCGACCGATTCGAGCGTGAAAGAGTCCTCAGGCCGCACAACGTACGGATTGATCCGGAGGCACTGGGCATGGGAATTTCCGCGCATGTCGCTGCCGAGCTGGATCAGCACCGCATAGACCTCGCTGTTGAGGGACTGCGCGCCATTCCAGAGGTCATCGAATGCCTTGCGCCTGCCGGCGAGACAGACCTGCTGTGCCGCGTGGTGGCCCGGGACCCTGACGATCTCTACCGGGTGTCCGAGGAAATCCGCCTGTGTCCGGGAATCCTGCGGACCAGGACCAGCATGTTCCTGCGCCAACCGATTCCCTACCGGATGGCGCCCCTGCTGAGGGCGATCGCGGGTTAGCAGGCATCCTCCCGCCATTGTGCGGTAAACACTCCGCGGGCAGTGGGCGCCGGCCTCCGCAATCGTCGGTCAACCATTCGGTTGATGTCGCTGTCGCCCGGCGCGGCTAGGGTTGCTGTATGCGAGACCCCGCGAGCACGGCCGGATACATGGCCGCTCCAACCGTCCTGCGGATGCTCCGGATCACCCTTCACGCCGGTTTCCTGGCACTGCTTCTGGTGGGAGTGGCGGCGACCGCAAGTTCCGAACCCGGCCCGGCAGTCGTGTATCCGGTTCTTCTCTTCTCCCTGTGCCTCGGCGGACTGTACCTGGCCGGAACCATCAGCGAGAAGCGGGCCGCCAAGCGGCAGGTGGTGCCGCCGTCGTCGTCGCATGGAACCCGCTACGCCCGGTTCTGGCTGGCCGGAGTCACCGGGCTCTGGATTGTCCTCATGGTGCTCAGTGCCGACTTCTCCTGGCTGGCATTCGCCCTCTTCTTCCTGCACCTGCACCTGCTCAGCACCAGGCATGCAGTGGTTGCGATCGTCCTCCTGACCGGCGTCGTCATTGCGGCCCAGTGGAGCCGCGAGGGAGAGCTCCAGGCGCCGATGATCCTCGGTCCGACGTTCGGTGCGGTCTTCGCGGTAGTCATGACGATCGTCTACCAGAGCCTCTACCTGGAGGGCGTCAACCAGCGGCAGGCGCTCGAGGAGCTCCGGCGCACCCGTTCCGAGCTTGCACGGACGCAGCACCAGGCCGGAGTGCTCACTGAACGGGAGCGTCTGGCCCGGGAAATCCATGACACGCTGGCGCAGGGCCTGTCCAGCATTGTCCTCATCTCACGTGCAGCCGAAGCCTCACTCGAAGCCGGGGCAACGGATACGACGCGGGAACGCATTCGCACGGTGCAGCAGGCGGCGTCCGACAATCTTGCGGACGCGCGCCGCTTTGTGCGCGGGTTGAGTGCGGCTGAAGGTGATCCCGAATTCCTCGTCGGCAGCCTGCGCAGAACCTGCGCAAGCGTCGAACAGCAGGCAGCAGCCCAGGGCACCAGCCTGCGTTGCCGGTTTGAGATTGACGGCACACCCGTCCGGATGCCGGCTCCGTACGAGGTTGCTCTCCTGCGTGCCGCGCAATCGGCTCTGTCCAACGCCCTGCAGCACTCAGGGGCGGGCACCGCCGTCGTCACGCTCACCTTCGTGGGCTCAGAGGTAACGCTCGATATCTACGACAACGGCAGGGGGTTCAATGTGGATGGTGCACTTGAGTCTGCGATGAAGCGGACAGATGGAACCGGATTCGGGCTGAGGGCCCTGCGGGAGCGGATCAGCGCCTTGGGCGGAGTTCTTGACATCGAATCCGAGGCAGGTGAGGGCACCGTCGTCGGCATCCGTTTGCCCCTGCTGCCGTTTGATGACGGGACAGCGGATGACTGAGATCCGCGTACTTCTGGTGGACGACCATCCGGTTGTCCGGGCCGGCCTGAGGGCAATGCTCAACGACTTCGACGGCGTCTTCGTGGCCGGAGATGTGGCTGACGGCGCTGCCGCCCTGGCAGAAGTACAAAAACGCGCGGCCCTCGGTCACCCGGTGGATGTTGTCCTCATGGACCTCCAGATGGGCGAAGGCATGGACGGAGTCACGGCGACGCGGAGCATCCGCGCGCTGGCTGACCCGCCGCAGGTGCTGATCCTGACCACTTATGACACCGACGCGGACATCATCGCTGCTGTGGAGGCCGGAGCCGGCGGATATCTGCTGAAAGACGCTCCGCCGGAAGAAATCCGTCGAGCGGTGCAGTCCGCGGCCCGCGGACAGACAGCGCTCGCACCGGAAGTAGCCGCGCGTCTGATGGGCCGCATCTCAAGCCCGACGACGTCCCTGAGCGCCCGCGAGATCCAGCTGTTGGAACTCCTTGCCACCGGCATGCCGAACCGGCGTATTGCCAAAGAGCTGTTCATCAGCGAGGCAACCGTGAAGACGCATCTGGTCCATATCTACGACAAGCTCGGCGTGGACAACCGCACCGCCGCCATATCAACGGCGAGGCAGCAACGCATCATCAGGAGCTGAAGGCTTAACTTCGCGTTGGATCAGACTCCGGCGTAGCTGTGCAGTCCCGAGAAGTAGATGTTGACGATCGTGAAGTTGAAGACGATGCACAGGTAGCCGACAATCGAGAGCCAGGCCGCCCTTGTCCCGGTCCAGCCACGGGTTGCCCGGGCGTGGAGGTAACCGGCGTAGACCACCCAGATCACAAAGGTCCAGACTTCCTTGGTGTCCCAGCCCCAGTACCGGCCCCAGGCCTTCTCCGCCCAGATTGCGCCCGCCATGAGGGTGAAGGTCCACAGCACGAACGCGATCGCGTTGATCCGGTAGGAGAGATTCTCCAGGCTCAGCGCGGAGGGAACCAGCCGCATGAACGGCAGCCGGTCTTCACCGCCGGAGGCGAGACGTGCAACCCGGCTGGCCTGGATCAGCTGAAGTACGGACATCGCGAAGGTCAGGGTGAAAAGGGCGGAGGCAGCAACGGCCACGGACACGTGGATGATGAGCCAGTAGCTCTGCAGCGCAGGCACCAGGTTAGCCACCGGCGTCGGAAATCCAATGGTGGCTGCGCACAGCATGACTACCACGAGGCCAATCACGAAGGTTCCGAGGAAGCGCAGGTCCTTGCGGGTGAGCACCAACAGGAAGACGACGGCGACCACCAGCCCGCCGGTGGTGCAGAACTCGTACATATTGCCCCACGGCACGCGGCCAGCGGCAACGCCGCGGGTGACAACAGCTACTGCATGGATCACCGCAGCAACGATGGTGAGCGCGACGGCGATGCGGGCGGCGGAGCGTCGCTCTCCCTGATAGTCCATGGCGTCGTCGGCGGTGGAGCCCGTTGGAGCGCCGTCAGCGGATGCCTTTCCGCGCTTGCCTCCGGCCACGGCGCCAGCAAGCACCAGTTCCCGGTCCTTGGCGGATTCCGCGAGACCGGCTTCAATCTCGCGGATTCGCCGGCTGCTCTTGACGAGGTCCCAGGTGAACGCGAGGAATCCCACTGTGTACGCCAGGGCAGCGAGCAGCATGAAGAGCTCGCTGTACTGTCCCAGGGTCTGGTTTATGTTCTGCATCAGTTGTCCTTACCGCTTCCGGGCGCTGACGCCCCCGCGTGCGCTGTCTCATTCTCGTCGTCTTCTGTGCTGTCTGCCAGCCAGCGTTGCCGGAGCAGTTTTTCGATCGCTGCCCCTTCGCCCGCCAGACGGTGGTCTTCACCGCGCGCCAGCAAGCCGTACTCGACCGTGATGCTGCCGTCAGTGCGTGTGCCGGTGGCAATCCAGACCCTGCGTCGGCCGATGAACAGGGACGCGCTGAGCCCGGCAAGCGCAAGCGAGGAAAACACCAGGGCGCCCAGCTCAGCCGGGTCATGCGTGATGTCCAGGGCTGCATAGCGGCGCAGCCCGTCGAAGGTGATGGAGCCCTTGCCATCGGGCAGTTCGAACGTTTCCCCGGCGTCGAGCACAATGCCGCCCGCCTCGCTGTTCCGGCTGTTCAGCTCGGTCAGGGTGTCCGTGTCCAGAACGTAGACGTTCTGCGGATTTCCGTCGTCGAGTCCGAGATCACCGTAGTAGGAGTTGAGGTTCAGCTGCGGAAGGAACGGGTCCGGGTCGCGGGAGAAGGAGACGCCGTTCTCGTCTACTGCTGCGGTGGGCAGGAAGAACCCGACAAAACCGAGCTGGTTCGGCTGTGCGTCCGGTACTTTCAGCACGATGAGGGAGGTGAAGAGTCCGTCCTGTGGAATGGACACAACAGGTCCCTGGTGCGCAATGTTGCCCTCGCCGTCACGCACCGTAATGACGGGGGCGTAGCCATTGCCTACCAGGTACACGCTGGTGCCGCCGATGGTCAGCGGTTCATTGACCTTCAGGATCTGCTCTTCCGGTTCAGCCCCCGGAGCGGTCCTGGTGGTCATGGTGGCGGTGAAGTCGATGGGCTGGCCGTAATGCGTGAGCTGCCGGTCAAACTGCACCTCGAAGTCCTCGAGCGTGATCGAATACGGATCCAGGTTGTCTTCGGAGAAGTTGGTGCCCGGCGTGAAGGAGTCATAACCCACCAGCGTGTTCACGAAGGTCTCACCCTCGATCAGGATCTTCTGCCCCCGGTATCCGAACAGCCCACCCACGGCAACGGAAATGAGCACGCCGATGAGGGACACGTGGAACACCAGGTTCCCGAGCTCCTTCAGGAATCCCCGCTCTGCGCCGACGGAGGGCCGCGCACTGTTTTCATCTCGCACATCCACCCGGTAGCCGCGCTTCTTCAGCACAGCTGCGGCGTCGACGACGGCGGCACCCGCCGAGACGGGCCGCTCCCCTCCCTGGCCGCTGGGCTGGGACTGTTGCGCGGCCGGCAGGACGAATGTCCCGTGAGCGGGCATCCGCGAGAGCCTGCTCGGAGTCCGGGGCGGCTTCGACCGCCAGGCACGGCCGTGGACCATCGCGCGCGGGATGACGCACCCGATCAGTGAGATGAACAGGAGCAGGTAGATCGCTGAGAACCAGACGGACGAGTAGACATCGAACAACTGGAACCAGTCCAGAATGGGTCCGGTCTCCGGATTGTCCTGAATGTACTGGGTGACGACTGCCGGGTTTGCCGGGCGTTGCGGGAAGAGCGAACCGGGCACGGCGGCGACCGCCAGCAGGAGCAGCAGGAAGAGGGCTGTACGCATACTCGTCAGCTGAGTCCACATCCAGCGCACGGTGCCGAGGAATCCAAGAGCGGGCAGCGCGACGCCGTCTTCTCGCTCCTTCGTTGCCATGGAGTCTTCCTTTGGTTTAGCCATCAGTTGTTCAGATCGGTAACGTCACGCCGCCGAGCCACTGCTGAAGCTCGTTGATCCACAGGTTCCAGACACCGGACGCCATGAGCACGCCGACCAGTATCAACATTCCGCCGCCGGTTCGCTGCAGCAGCAGCCGGTGGCGTCGGAAGAATTTCATGGCTCCCATCCCCCGCCGCAGTCCGAGCGCGATCAGCAGGAAGGGCAGTCCCAGGCCCAGGCAGTACACGAAGGTGAGGAGCGCGCCTTTGGCGGCACTGGCGCCGTCGTTGGAGAAAGCCAGCAGTTGCACGGCTGAGAGCGTGGGCCCGATGCAGGGCGCCCAGCCAAGACCGAAGGTGAGGCCCAGCAGCGGCGCACCCCAGAGGCCGCTCGGTACGCGGGCGTGGAGCTTCCGGTCCTGTTGGAACCAGGAGAATCCGCCCATGAAGACGATGCCGAGCACAATCACCACGAGCCCGAAGATCCGGATCAGCCACTCCTGCGAGCCTGCCAGCCAGGCTCCCAGCTGACCGAAAAGCGCTCCGTACGCCATGAACACTGCGGAGAACCCGACGACGAACAGCCCGATTCCCGCGACCATCCGTCCACGCTTCTGCTGCTCCAGATCCACACCGGTGAGTCCGCTGACGTAGCCGAGGTACCCGGGCACCAGGGGCAGCACACACGGTGATACGAAGGACACCAGGCCTGCGAGCAGCGCCACTGGCAGAGCAAGGAGCATTGAACCGTTCAGGACCGTATCGGCAAAGGCATTCCCGGCCGGCGCGAGGGCCATAGCGGCACCGAGTGGGAGGGAAGCGGACACAGCCACTACTCGGCCAGCGCGGAGTCAATGAGTGCGCTGAGGGTTCCCTTGTCGGCCAGGCCCAGTATGCGGGCCGAAACGCGGCCCTCCTTGTCAAGCACGAGAGTTGTCGGCACAGCCTGCGGCGGGACGTGGCTGGTCATCGCCAGGAGGACCCCGCCGTCGGAATCGTTGAAGCTGGGGTAGGGAATGCCGAAGTTGCGCTCGAAGGCCTCGGCGTTCTCCTTGCTGTCCCTGATGTTGACGCCGTAGAACTGCACATCCTCCGACTGGTACTCCTCATGCAGCGCAACGAGGTCCGGAGCCTCTTCCCGGCAGGGTGCGCACGCTGCGTACCAGAAGTTCAGTACCGTCACCTCTCCTGGCCACGCGGATGAGGAAACAGTTTCGCCGTTGTAGAGGGTCCCCTCGATCTGGACGGGTTCACCGCGTTCGGCAACGGCGTACTCGGTGACGGAACCGTCGCCGGCAATGTAATTCTTGTTGCTGCCCTCGGCCGCTTGCTGGGCCAGCGGGTCCTGTGCAGCACAGCCAGAAAGGACAACGACGGCGGCAATCGCCGACGCGGCAAGGCACATCAGTGCGCGGCCTGGCCGGCGGCGCGGGGCGGCTTCAGTTTGAGTCACAACGGCTTCCACGAGTTCTACAACGTGTAGTAATTGTATTACGCTCCCGGGATGTTCTTCGCGCGCGGCAATAGATCAGCACAGGGCTCCTCATACCGCACGCCAGTGAGCTGGTCGCCGTCGAAATAGAGGGAGGTTACGGAGCTCAACGTGCATTTACGCTGGCGCGGATCATGCCACAACCGCCGGTTCTCGGCTGCCAGCCGCGCAACCCAGATGGGCAGCTGATGGCTGACCATGATCGCCTCGGCGTCCTTGCCGCCGGAAGCTTCCAACGCCGCGCGCCGCGCATCATGGACAGCGGACATGACGCGCTCAACCTGGGCACTGTACGGCTCACCCCAGGATGGAGTGAACGGGTTTCGCAGGGACTTCCAGTGCCGGGGGTGCTTGATCTGCTGGGCGACCTGCGCCATCCCCTCGAACCGGTTCTCCGCCTCGATGATGCGCTCATCGGTTACAACGGTGAGGCCGAGCTCACGAGCTGTCGGTTCAGCGGTCTCCTGTGCGCGCGTGAGGGGTGAGGCGACGAGATGCACGATGTCGGCGCCGTCGTTCCTGCGCTCCGCAAAGTAGCCCGCAACCCGCTCGGCCATCTCACGACCGAGCTCTGACAGATGGAACTCGGGCAGGCGGCCATAGAGGATCCCGTCCGGGTTGTGGACTTCGCCGTGGCGCACGAGGTGAACGGTGGCTGAGGGCATGTCATCAAGTTTCGCATCCCTCGCGCCAGAGGGCTAAATCGGCCGGCGACTGGTTGTCGGAAGAGGCGGTAGAGAAAAATATTTGAAGATTGAAGCAATCTCTGGAATAAAAGATGCAAATGCATGTTTATTAGAGGTACACGCTCGTTCGGTCGCCTCGGCCGCACACCAACCCAAAGCACGACAGATCAGGAGAAACATCATGGCTATCCCCACCGGACTCACTCAGGGCACCTGGAACTTCGACGGCTCGCACAGCGAAGTGGGCTTCAGCGTCCGCCACGCCGGGATCAGCAAGGTACGCGGGAACTTCGACACCGTCGACGCCACCCTGCAGGTTGGATCCTCACTCGAGGATTCGCAGGTCACCGCAACCATCAAGACCGAATCCTTCAACTCGAACGATGAGAACCGCGACGCCCACGTTCGCGGCGGCGACTTCTTCGACGCTGAGCAGTTCCCCGAGATGACTTTCGTGTCCAAGCGGGTCGAAGGCGCCGGCGAGACCTACAAGCTGATCGGCGACCTGACCATCCGCGGGATCACCAAGGAAGTTTCCATCGATACCGAGTTCAACGGTGTTGCTGTTGACCCCTTCGGTGCCACCCGCGCTGGATTCTCCGGCCAAACGGTCATCTCCCGCAAGGAATTCGGCCTGACCTGGAACGCAGCTCTTGAGGCCGGCGGTGTTTTGGTGGGCGACAAGGTGACCATCAACCTTGACGCCGCTTTCGTGGCACCCTCGGCCAACTAGGCTCTTTGCTCACGAATCCCTTCGAGGGGGCGTGCCGGCTTTCCGGCACGCCCCCTCGTTTTTTCTGTCCTGAAAGCCCGACGGCGAAAGCTTGACGGCGGTACGCTGAGCGCATGAGTACGCCATCACACGATCCTTCAGAACGCGATCCGCACCAGCTCTCCGGAACTGAGTCACTCAATCCCAATGAGCCCGGACCAACACAGAACTCCGGTGCGGGCCTCTCCCCCGAACCGCAGAAACCTGCATCTCCATACTCCTACCAGTCGGCCCAGCCCGCAGGGTATGCCTACCCGAGTGCAGCCCGCATGCCGGAACAGGCGCGGCCGCCCCTCCCCAAGGAAGTCAATCTGGCTTTTTGGCTGATCATCGCCGCTGGGGTTCTCAACTTCATCACCACCCTGATGGGATCAGGCACCACGGGTGGGCCGGCGGGAGCGGCTGCAATCGGTGTCGGCATCGGGATCGTTGTCGGCATCCTTACCACCGGCGTATACGTACTGCTGGCCGTCTTCATCCGCAAGGGACACAACTGGGCACGCATAACCGCCACTGTTCTTGCGGGTATTTCGGTTCTGCTCATGATCATGAGTTGGGTGACGCTCGCCGCGCTGCAGGGCAACGCTGAAGTCCAGGCGCAGCTGGGTGGGGAAAGCCTGCAGCCAAGCGGATTCTCCATCGCGCTGAACGTGCTCGTGGTGCTGCTTGGCGTCGCCGGAGTTGTGCTGTGCTGGCTCAAGCCGTCCAACGCCTACTTCAAGCGGCAGCAAATCACGCACTAGCGCGCAGAAGCTTGCTGGACCGGCCCTACTGGGCCGCGCGGGCGCTGGAACCGGCATCAAGATCCGGATCCTGCGCCCGCTGTGCGTGGTAAGCGAGGATCTGCAGCTCCGTGGCCATGTCCACCTTGCGCAGCTGCACCCGGTCAGGAACCTGCAGCACTACCGGCGCGAAACTTAGGATGCTTGTCACCCCGGCCGCAACAAGTTCATCGCACAACTGCTGTGCAACGCCCGCTGGTACCGCGAGAACAGCCATATTGGCGCGCGTCCTGTGAAGCACGGTTGCCAGATCCTCCACTGGGCTGACGCGCAGCCAGCCGACCTCCGTACCGACGATCATCTGATCTGCGTCGAACAGCGCGACCACCTCGAAGCCCCGCGACTGGAACCCCGAGTACCCGGCGAGCGCACGCCCGAGGTTTCCGGCTCCGACGATGGCTACCCGCCAGTCCTGAGTCAGTCCCAGGGCTGTGGAGATCTGGCTGTTCAGGTACTGGACGTCGTAGCCGACACCCCGCGTGCCGTAGGAACCCAGGTAGGAGAGGTCCTTGCGGAGCATGGGCGAATTCACGCCCGCCGCGTCTGCCAGTTCCTCCGAAGACACTCGTTCAATCCCCTCCGCCAGAAGGGAGTTGAGGGCGCGCAGATAAATGGTCAGGCGGGCGAGCGATGCAGGCGGAATTTGCCTGCCCTGCTGATCGCTCGCGGCGGACCGTAATCCGGGAAGCTCCGACATGGTCACTGGTTCATCTCTCCGTTATTTGTTCGCCGGCGGCCTGAACTGCTCCGCCCGCCCGCCGGAGGATGACGGCGGGATAGTCCCACTTTAGGTCCCTGATGGAAGCCCTCAAAGTCAGGAGGGCGCTGAGCACAACGGCTCAGGTGAGTAGCCTGCGCAGGCGCGCTTCGTCGATTGTCCAGAAGTCCCGCTGGACCCCGTCGAGAAGCAGAACCGGCACCTCTTCCGAGAATCGTTCCAGCAGATCGGCGTGATCGGCAATCGACTCTTCCCGCCAAAGCACGCCCAGTTCGGCAGCCACGCGGCTCACTGTCTCCCGGGCGGCGTGACAGAGGTGGCAGTCCGGCCTCGTCACCAACACGAGGCCCGTGCTCCATTCCGCGACAGGCGGTTGGGTCTGCTGAGTCATGGTCCACAAGCTTACTGGCCGCGGGCTCCGTGCAGGTCGCCATTACGGAACGCCCTCGAAGCGTGAAAAATCGGCTGGTTGCTGTGGGTGTCCGCGGACACGCTGAACGCCAACCAGTGATTAGACTCGTGCTATGTCTGCAGCCAGCCTCCGACCCGCAGTCGAGCCCGGGTCTTCCACGGAGACTGTGCCTGCCGAATCTTCTCCGCTGGGCGGACCGGCCGGGGAAGCAGCATTTTTCGACGTCGACAACACGATGATGCGCGGCGCCAGTCTCTTCCATGTGGCGCGCAAGATGTACCAGCGGCGGGCTTTCACGCTTCGTTTTGCCGCAGGGCTGGCCTGGAAACAGCTGCGCTTCGTGATGCGCGGCGAGAACATGACCGACATCCATGCTGTCCGTGATGCCGCTCTTGCCTTCGCTATCGGCATTGCGCATGAAGATGTGCTGGCCCTTGGCGAAGAAGTCTATGACGAAATGATCGCGTCGAAGATCTGGCCGGGAGCGCGTGCCCTCGCGGAACAGCACCTCCGCAACGGGCGCCGCGTCTGGTTGGTCACGGGCACTCCCGTCGAAGTGGCCAGCGTGATCGCCAACCGGCTTGGGCTCACGGGTGCACTCGGCACTGTGGGAGAGGTCTCTGAGGGCTTCTACACAGGCAAGCTCGTGGGTGAGTTCCTCCACGGGCCGGCAAAGGCCACGGCCGTCAACGAACTTGCCGGGAAAGAGGGCCTGGACCTGTCCCGCTGCTGGGCGTACAGCGATTCCTACAACGATGTGCCACTGCTCAGCATTGTTGGCCACCCGGTCGCTATCAACCCTGACCATCGCCTTCGCAAGCACGCACGTGACTCCAACTGGCCAATCTATGATTTTCGAAGCGGCCGCCGTGCGGCAACATTGGGGCTCAAGGCGGCAACGGGAGCCGGTGCCATCTACGGCCTGTGGCGCGGCTTCACCCGCATGAGAGGCTAGTCCTTAAATGCAAAACCGGTCCGCCTCACTGGCGGACCGGATGCGATGCTACTTCTTGTTGCGGCGCTGGTGGCGGGTCTTGCGAAGCAGTTTGCGGTGCTTCTTCTTCGCCATCCGCTTGCGGCGCTTCTTGATTACTGAACCCATAGAGTCCTCACAAACTATTCATTCCGGTTCCGGACAACCTCTACCGCATGAACTGCGGCAGGGGCGTTCGAATCTGACAAAAGACGCACATCGCGGTGACGTACATCATGCGGCCGCACATACGACCGTCTACGCAAAACGCTTCTTAACAGAGTACCCGCTCAGACCGGTCTTCCTGACCGGCACCATCCGCGACCCTAGCCTGTACCCGACTCACCCTCCACGGATGCGGAGCGCAGATACTGTTGCACAGCGGATTCGGGCACCCGGTAGGAACGCCCGAACTGAACCGCCGGCATGTCCCCTGAGTGCACCAGCCGGTATACGGTCATCTTCGATACCCGCATCACTTCGGCAACTTCCGCAACTGTCAGGAAGCGCACGTCGGAGAAGTTGCTGCCGCTCGCCATCTCACCACTGTCCTTTTCTCTGGAGCTAACCCTGAGAGGCGCGCCCACCGCACTTGATGGAACGCCGGACGGCGTGTCGCCTTGAGACCTGAGGATTATCCGTCTAGGGAGATACTCTAGTGGTTCCTGTGATCAAAGTGAAAGCACGCCAAGGTCACGAAACGCCACCCTGACGACGCCGGCGCGAACCTCTCGCGAGATCGCCAAGCACCGATGCCGTAACACCCCAGCCCATGCAGGCGTCGGTCACGCTCTGGCCGTAGGCAAGTCTGCCTCCAGCTGTCACATCAAGTTTCTGCGCGCCCTCTACGAGGAAACTTTCCAGCATGACGCCGGCTATGGTGCCGGAACCGGATATTGCATCCGCAAGTTCCCGGGCGACGTCCGCCTGCCGCCGATGGTCCTTGCCACTATTCGCATGGCTGGCATCCACGATGAGGCGCTGGTTCTGACCTGCCGCAGCAAGCGCGGCAGAGGCGTGCGCAATGTGGGCGGGGCTGTAGTTCGGGCCGTCGGATCCGCCGCGAAGGATCAAATGGGTGTCCGGGTTTCCGGTGGTCGAGACGAGGGCTGCGCGTCCGCCCTCATCGACCCCCAGGAAGGTCTGCGGTGCACCTGCGGCAGCGCAGGCGTCGAGTGCCACCCTGACGCCACCGTCGGTTCCGTTCTTGAACCCCACGGGCATGGACAGGCCGGAGGACAGCTGGCGGTGGATCTGGCTCTCGGTGGTCCGGGCGCCGATTGCACCCCAGCTGATCAGGTCCGCAATGTATTGCGGGCTGATCGGCTCGAGGAACTCGGTGCCAAGTGGAAGTCCCAGGGCGGCAACCTCTTGAAGGAACCTACGGGCCGTTCGCAGGCCGGCGGCAATATCATGGCTCCCATCCAGGTGCGGGTCATTGATCAACCCTTTCCAACCCACCGTGGTGCGGGGCTTTTCGAAGTATGCCCGCATAACCACCAGCAAATCTTCGCGGTGCATCTGCGCGGCGTCAGCCAGCATGCGCGCGTACTCGATACCGGCGTCGGGGTCATGGATTGAGCAGGGACCGACGATGACGAGCAGGCGATCATCCACGCCATTGAGGACTGCCCGGATTTCTTCGCGCGAGCGGCGGATTGATGCTGCAACCTCGGAACTGACAGGAAGTTCAGCGAGAACTGCGGCGGGCGTGGGCAGCGGATCAATGCTGCGGACGTTGAGATTGGAAGAGGCTGAAGTAAGGGTTTTCATGGTCCCGGCTTTCGAAGGTGGTTCTCCGGCGGGGCTGTCCTACAGAACCCGCCGTGGAAACGACGAAGGGCAGGAAACGTGTCCTGCCCTGTTGGCTCTGAAGGTGTTGGTCAGCGTGTCAGGCCGCAGGCTCCTCCAGAGCCAACGCAAAATACGCATACCAACGGGTTGTCATGAAACGAGGTTAGACGGCGCCATCTGAATTGTGAACTTTGGTGTCGGTATGTGACGGCGGTGGGCTAAGCGCTCTCCCACCCAGCCGGTGGGCACGGAGCGCCCACGTCAGCTAGTCCTTACGGCGGCGCAGCTTCGGAAACTGGGACAGAAGGTCGGCAGCGCGTTCGGCAGCTCTGCCGACGGTCCGCCCGAACGGTTGAGCGCCATCGATGGGAGTAACGCCCGGCCCTACTGAGACCAGCGCATCGAGTTCCGGTTCCAGGACGGCTGGCGGGAGCGAGGAGTTGACCTTTTGAGCGGGCAACTGGAACTCGGCAAGCCAGGAGGCAACGGTGAGCAATGGCTCCGGCTCGAGTGAATAAAAGCGCTTCTGGCCCTGCGCCCGCATGGTGACAAGCCCTGCTTCCCGCAGAACTTTGAGGTGCTTCGAAACTGTGGGCTGGCTCACTTCAAGCTCTAGCACCAACTCACCCACCGCTTTGTCCCCGTCCCGCAATGAGCCCAGAATCTGGCGGCGGGTGGCTTCGGCGATGACCCCGAACACATCATCCATGACCATCCCATTACCATATCCGTATATGTCGAAAGCGGCATCCCTCGGTTTCCCACAGGGGTTGCTGGCAGCAGCCGTGCGTCAGCCAACACCATCCAGAGGGTCAATCGAACCAGGTCAATCGAACCAGGGATCCAGCCCGTGAAGCGGAAATACGGCTTTGCGTGTTGCCATGATCGACCGGTCCAAATTCTCGTTTGGGTCAAACCCGGCTTCCCACGACTGCCACCAGGTGTCAGAGCCATCACCCATTAAGGAAGGTGCTTCGCGACCAAAGCGCTCGGCGACATACGTCCGCCACGGGGCGGGTACCGGCGTCGTCAGTGTGATGTCGGCACCGGCTGCCACCGCCGTAAGGAGGGTCCACGAGCGCGGCACAACCGAAGTGATGTTGTACCCGCCGCCACCGGTCGCGATCCAACGGCCGTCACAGTGCTGCCAGGCGAGATCGCGAACCGCTACCGCTGCGGCATGCTGGGCATCGACGGTGATGCGCAGGTTGGTGAGGGGATCGTCCACGTGACCGTCGCAACCGTGCTGACTGACGATCACCTCAGGCGCGAATGCGGCGGCCAGCTGCGGCACAACGGCATGGAACGCCCGCAGGAATCCGGAATCCCCGGTGGTAGTGGGCAGCGCGACATTGACCGCGTACCCGGAAGCCGACGCACCGCCGATCTCGTTTGGGAATCCCGTTCCCGGAAAAAGGCTCATGCCGGTCTCGTGAAGCGAGATGGTCATGACGCGTTTGTCATCCCAGAAAATCTCCTGGGTCCCATCTCCATGATGAGCATCGACGTCGATATAGAGCACGCGTTTCACACCGGCATCCAGCAGCCGTTGGACCGCTGCAGCGGCATCGTTGTAAATGCAGAACCCGCTTGCCCGGGCCCGGCCGGCATGATGCATTCCCCCGCCGAAATTCACGGCATGCTGAACGGTGCCGGACAGGACTGCATCAGCTGCAGCAAGAGAACCGCCAACCAATCGGGCACTGGCGGAATGCATTCCGGCGAAGGCAGGAGTGTCGTCAGTTCCAAACCCCGATGTGCCATCGCAGGCCTCGGGATCCTCGTCCGCCGCCTTGACGGCTTGCACATACGAGGCGTCATGGACCGTCCGTAGACTGGCTTCATCGGCCACATCCGGAACCTCCACGGAAACCTGCGGAAGGTCGAACAAACCCAGCTCGCGAATGAGTCGGGCAGTCAGCTCAAGCCGCTGCGGATTCATGGGGTGATGGGCACCGAAGTTGTACGCGAGCATGGATTCGTCCCACACCACTCTCGTTGCAACGGCGGGAACGGAGCTACTGGCCACTCAAGCAGGCTACGCGATCCGGACCCGTCCTGCCCACGGCGCAGGAGTGGAAGTGATTTACTACTCGAAGGACTCAGCAGGAGAAACGGAGCGGATCAGCAAGCATGGCACGAACACACCCCTCCTGGTTAGGAGGGGAAGACCAGGTTCATCTGCAGCTGCTTGGCCGGGCACGCGACTTCATCGACAGCGTAGTAAACAGTTCACCGGCACGCGTTGCGCTGTTGGTCTTTGCCCTGGTTGTCCTCATTTTCACCGGATTACTCAGCCTCCCGTTCGCCAGCAGCACCGGCGAAGTCACTCCCCTGCACGACGCCATGTTTACAGCGGTCTCCGCAGTGTGCGTAGTGGGACTGACTGTGGTGTCCACGGCAGCCCACTGGTCGTTCTTCGGTCAGTTGATCATCCTCATCGGCATCTTCGTCGGCGGGCTCGGAACCCTCACCCTCGCCTCGCTCCTGGCACTGGTGGTCAGCAAGCGGCTCGGCGTCCGCGGCAAGTTACTCGCGCAATCCGCATTGAACAACGCCAGCCGCCTCGGTGAAGTGGGCACACTGCTGCGAATCGTCATCACCACCTCCGTCGTGGTGGAACTGGTGCTTGCGCTGGCCCTGATCCCGCGCTTCATAATCCTCGGCGAACCGTTCTGGCTAGCAGTCTGGCACGGATTCTTCTACGCCATCTCGGCTTTCAACAACGCCGGATTCACTCCGCACTCGGACGGCCTGGTGCCCTACGAAACCGATCTCTGGATCCTCATTCCGCTGATGATCGGTGTGTTCGTCGGAAGCCTCGGATTCCCGGTCATCCTCATCCTCGTCCAGTTCCGCCACCACGTCCGGAAGTGGAGCCTGCACACCAAGCTCACCATCAACGTGTCCCTCATCCTCGTGTTCGCCGGGATGGTGCTGTGGGGGCTGATGGAATGGTCCAATAGCCGAACCATCGGCGACCTGAGCGGCAGCGACAAGGTGATCAACGCGCTCTTTGCCTCGATTATGACCCGCTCCGGCGGCTTCAACCTGGTCGATCAGGGACAGATGGAGCCGACAACGATGCTCCTGACTGACGCCCTCATGTTTGCCGGAGGCGGGTCGGCCTCCACGGCTGGCGGCATCAAGGTCACAACCATCGCCGTCATGTTCCTCGCGATCCTCGCCGAAGCCCGCGGCGACTCGGACGTCAGCGCTTACGGACGGAAGATTCCGCAGGGCGCCATGAGGGTGGCCATCTCTGTCATCTTCACCGGCGCAACGATCGTGCTCATCGGCACGGGCCTGATCCTGTGGATCTCCGGAGAGGAGCTGAACCGGGTCCTCTTCGAGGTCATTTCTGCTTTCGCAACCTGCGGGCTCAGCACCAACCTCAGCGCCGAACTTCCACCGGAAGGAAAGTACGTGCTCTCGGCCCTCATGTTCGCCGGACGCCTCGGAACGATTACCGTTGCTTCTGCGCTTGCCCTGCGGCAGCGCAGCACGCTCTACCACTACCCCGAAGAGAGGCCGATCATTGGCTGACAGACCAGCACACAATGCGCCCGTACTCGTGATCGGGCTGGGACGATTCGGCTCAGCCACGGCGGAACAGTTGGTGAAGCAGGGCCGTGAGGTCCTTGCGATCGAGAAGGACCAGCAACTGGTTCAGAAGTGGTCGGGCACACTAACCCACGTGGTGGAGGCCGACGCCACCAATATCGACGCGCTTCGCCAGCTCGGCGCACAGGAGTTTCCCGCCGCCGTCGTCGGTGTGGGAACCTCCATTGAGGCAAGCGTCCTCATCACCGCCAATCTGGTGGACCTCAATATTGACAACCTATGGGTCAAGGCCATCACACCCTCACACGGCAAGATACTGAAGCGCATCGGCGCCAATCACGTGATCTACCCCGAAGCCGACGCCGGGCAGCGGGCCGCTCACCTCGTGGGCGGGCGGATGCTCGACTTCATCGAGTTCGACGACGGCTTTGCCATCGTGAAGATGTACCCGCCGAAAGAAACGCAGGGCTTCACCCTTGGCGAATCGGCGGTGCGCTCAAAGTACGGGATCACTGTGGTCGGTGTGAAGTCACCCGGTGAGGACTTCACCTACGCCCGGCCGGAAACTAAAGTGACCAGCCGCGACATGCTGATCGTCTCGGGACACGTGGACCTCCTCGAGCGCTTCGCCGCCCGCCCCTGAGTGCCTGCCTACCGCCCGTCCGGCTACCGCTGAACGATCAACCGCCGAGTTCACGGGTGATGGCAGCGGCACGCTCAGCTGCCGCCCGGGCGCCCGCAGCCACGATATCCGGCAGGCCCTGCTCATCGAAGGTGGCAATCGCGCGCTCCGTTGTTCCGTTCGGGCTGGTCACTGCCGTGCGTAGTGCCGTTGCGTCAGCACCCTCCTCCGCAAGCATGAATCCGGCACCGGCCACGGTCTCGGTAGCGAGCAGCTTCGCGAGTTCCTCATCGAGGCCGAGCTTGACCCCGGCGGCCGCCATTGCCTCGGCAAGGTAGAACGCGTACGCCGGCCCGGAGCCGCTCACCGCAGAAAGGGCATCGACCTGCTCTTCCGGGATCTCGACGACGGTGCCCGCGGCTCCCAGGACGGTGCGCGCCTGCTCCATGAGCTCGGGCGTCGCGCTGGTGCCGGCGGAAATGGACAGCACGCCGCGACCAAGACTCGACGGCGTGTTGGGCATGCTCCTGATGACCGGCTGGCCCTCCGGCAAAGCCGCCTCAAGCATGGCGAGGGAGATAGCAGCGGCAACACTGATCACCACCGTGCCCGGCTTCAGTGCCGGTGAGATTTCCCGTGCCAGGTCAAGGATGCCAACTGGCTTCACCCCCAGCAGTACGACGTCGGCCTTGGCCGCCGCTGTGCGGTTGGCATCCGGGTCCTTCACTGATGACAGAACGGACACGCCGTTCCTTCGGGAGAGATCGGCCGCCTTCTCAGGATTTCGTACAGTGGCGGTCACCTGCGCCGGAGAAAGCCCGGCGGCAAGCAAGCCCGCCAGAATTGCGCCATTCATGGAGCCGCAGCCTAGAAAGGAAATGTGCTGTGGGATGTTGATAGCCATCGGCCCATCGTGTCATGAGGAAGTGATTCCCAGCATCCTCACAGCCTGCATGGGGCTGAATATCCAGAAATAGCAGTACAGTCGTTATTACCTCATAAAGGTGCGAGTGATGAGACCGGGCTCTCCCTGGCTCGGTCTGTGCCGGTGAGCCGCAGCAGTGTTTCCCCCAATCACGCTGCGGCTCACCGGCACACTTTTTTGCTCACTCGACCGGCCCCGCGTTAATGTACTTGCGCTCAATGGGTCCCCAAACGCACATGGCCAACCCCAACAGAGGGCATGGGTTCATCCGCTTCAAACATGAGAGTGTCGAAGCGGCGGAGGATCAGGCCTTCCCTCAGCGCCCAGGGGCAGATATCCATCTCGGACACATTGAAGATTTCAAACGCTGCCTCAGCCACAAGCGCACCGGCAAGAACCTGTCGGGCCCGCAGCTCGGACACCCCGTCCAGGTTTGTCCGGTCCGCCGCTGACATTGCTTCCAGACGCTTCGCCCACAGTGCAAGATCCTGCAGACGCAGGGTACGGCGAACAAAGGGTCCGGCCGCCGACGGCGCAGCCCCGGCGATGCGGGCCAGGGATCGAAAGGTTTTCGACGTCCCGGCAACCAGATGCGGTGTACCGAGACGGGCGAAGCTGGCCGCCGGTTCCTTGAGGGTCTGCCGGATGTGCCTGCGCAGATTTTTGACGTCGAGGGGCGCAGGCGGGTCACCGGGCAGCCACTCACGTGTAAGGCGCCCCGCACCAAGTGGGACCGAGCGGGCAACTTCAGGAAGTTCGTCGCGGCCCATCGCCATTTCAAATGAACCCCCGCCGATGTCCAGGTTGAGGAGCGACCCAGTACTCCAGCCATACCAGCGCCGCACCGCCTGGAAGGTCATGGCCGCTTCCTGGTCACCGGAAAGCTCCTGCAGGACCACGGAGGTCTCCGCCTCAACGCGACGAAGCACGTCCTCGCCGTTCCCCGACTCGCGGATGGCCGAGGTGCAGAACGCGAGAAAATCCTCTGCGCGATGATCGGTTGCAAACGCACGAGCCTCGCGAATGAAACCGACCAGTTCCGCTTGCCCTTCGTCGCTGATCAGTCCCTCTGCGTCGAGGTAGCTCACCAACTGGAGCGGACGTTTGTGGGATGCATAGGGCACGGGCCGCGCCCCCGGATGAGCATCCACGAGAAGTAGATGCACTGTATTGGACCCGATATCGAGGACGCCTAGCCGCATACCCCCATTATGTCGCGCGCCGGTTCCGCCGGCTCAACCGTCAGCCGAGCCGGCGTCGGAGATTGGAACTACTTGCGTGCGGTGGCCTTGCGCTTCGCGGGTGCGCGGCCGCCGGACTTGCGCGGCGCCGGTCCCTTTGCCCGCTTCTCTGCCAGCAACGCCACAGCAGTTTCCCGGGTCAGCTCCTCGATGGCAGTGGACCTCGGCACGGTGATGTTCGTGACGCCGTCCGTAATGTACGGGCCGAACCGGCCTTCCTTGACGACAATGGGCTTCTCCGACACGGGATCATCGCCGAATTCGGCCAGCGGCGGCGTCGCAGTGCGCCCGCCGCGCTGCTTCGGCTGGGAGTAGATTTCAAGCGCCTGCTCCAGCGTGATCGTGAAGATTTCCTCTTCCGAACCGATCGACCGGGAGTCCGAACCCTTTTTCAGATAGGGCCCGAAGCGTCCGTTCTGGACTGTGACCTCATGACCTTCAGCATCCTTACCGAGGACGCGGGGAAGATTCATCAGCTTCAGCGCTTCCTCAAGAGTGACCGTCTCAACGGTCATCGACTTGAAGAGCGATCCGGTGCGCGGCTTCACCTTGACGGGCTTCTTGGGTGGCTTGGGCTTGCCGTTCTTGTAGTATTCCACCGGCTGGTTGGCCAGGTCCTCGGCAGTGGGCTCGGGAATGAGCTCGATTACGTAGGGGCCGTAGCGACCGTCACGCGCCACGATGGTGCGCCCGGTTTCGGGGTCCGTGCCAAGGACGCGTTCCTCGGACGCTGGAGTGTTCATCAGCTCAACGGCCTTCTCCGCCGTCAGCTCATCCGGAGCGAGGTCCTCGGGCACGTTGGCCCGCTGCGGCTCGGTGCCCTCGGGCGCATCAGCGGGCAGTGGCTTCTCCAGGTACGGGCCGAACTTGCCCACGCGCAGGATGATGCCCTCGGCAATTTCGACCGAGTTGATGCGGCGTGCATCGATTTCCCCGAGGTCGTTCACGATCGTGCTTAGCCCGGTGTCCTTGCGGTCCCCGTAGTAAAAGGAGTTGAGCCACTGGACGCGGCTCTCCTCGCCACGCGCGATGCGGTCGAGGTCTTCCTCCAGTGCAGCAGTGAAGTCATAATCCACATAGTCGTGGAAGTGCTCCTCGAGCAGGCGGACCACGGAGAACGCGATCCAGCTCGGCACCAACGCCTGTCCGCGCGTTCGGACGTATCCGCGGTCCATGATGGTGGAAATTGTTGCCGCATAGGTGGAGGGTCTGCCAATACCGCGTTCCTCCATCAATTTCACCAGCGACGCTTCTGTGTAGCGCGGCGGCGGGGAGGTTTCGTGACCGATGGGCTGGATAGCTTCGGCGCCGAGGGCATCGCCCGTGGTGAGGTTCGGCAACCGGCCGCCCTGTCCGGACTGATCGGTCCCGCCTGTTGCGTCATCCTCGTCCCGAGAAGCGTCCCTGCCCTCCTCATAGGCGGCCATGAAGCCGCGGAAGGTGATGACGGTACCGGAGGCCGAGAATTCCGCGTCCTTGCCATCGGGCGTATGGGCCCCCAGGCGTACCGACGCCGTCGAACCCTTTGCATCCGCCATCTGGGAAGCGACGGTGCGCTTCCAGATCAGCTCATAGAGTTTGAACTCGTCACCGTGCAGTTCCTTGGCCACCTGGGCGGGTGTGCGGAAGGAGTCACCGGCCGGACGGATGGCCTCGTGGGCTTCCTGCGCACTCTTGGACTTTCCCTTGTAGACGCGGCGAGCATCAGGCACGAACTCGGGACCGTAAAGCTCCGAGGCCTGCCGTCGCGCGGCGTTGATCGCCTGATCGCTCAGCGCCGCAGAGTCCGTACGCATATAGGTGATGTAACCGTTCTCGTACAGGCGCTGGGCAACCTGCATGGTGACCCGTGATGAGTAGCGAAGCTTGCGTGCGGCTTCCTGCTGCAGCGTCGAGGTGGTGAAGGGCGCGGCGGGGCGGCGCGTGTACGGCTTGGTGTCAACCGAGCGAACCTCGAATGCGGCCTGCTCAAGCCCTTCGGCAAGGGCGGTAGCGGCTGCCTCGTTCAACACAGTGACGTTCTGCGACTTCAGTTGACCGAGGTCACTGAAGTCCTTGCCTGTGGCAACCCGGGTGCCGTCCACGGAGATGAGTTTCGCGCTGAAGGACTCGCCCTTCGAAGTGTCTTCCGGCGAGAACGTACCCGTGAGATCCCAGTACGACGCCGCACGGAATGCCATACGCTCACGTTCACGCTCGACCACCAGACGGGTGACTACCGATTGAACGCGCCCAGCAGACAAGCCGCGCGCAACCTTGCGCCACAGCACCGGGGAGATTTCATAGCCATAGAGCCGGTCAAGAATTCGACGCGTTTCCTGGGCATCAACCATTGGAATGTCGAGATCGCGCAGCTCCTCCATGGCACGCTGGATGGCCTCACGCGTGATTTCCGGAAAGGTGAGCCGGTACACGGGGACCTTCGGCTTCAGTACCTCGAGCAGGTGCCAGGCGATAGCCTCGCCTTCCCTGTCACCGTCAGTTGCGAGGTACAGCTCGGTGGCGTCCTTCAGAGCCGCCTTCAACTCGGCGACGCGCTTCTTCTTGTCTGCCGATACTACGTAGTACGGCTCGAAGTCCTTCTCGAGGTCCACCGCAAACTTGCCGAGCGAGCTCTTCTTCAGCTCCGCGGGCAGGTCCGATGGTTGGGGCAGATCCCGGATGTGTCCCATCGATGCGGCGACTTCGAAGCCCTCGCCGAGGTAGCCGGCGATCGTCT
Organism: Arthrobacter vasquezii; assembly: GCF_029455255.1. Classification (NCBI taxonomy): domain Bacteria; kingdom Bacillati; phylum Actinomycetota; class Actinomycetes; order Micrococcales; family Micrococcaceae; genus Arthrobacter; species Arthrobacter vasquezii. The sequence continues at coordinate 64,562 of NZ_JAROKN010000007.1, forward strand.
TGACCTTGGTTGGAGACTCGACGATGACGAGCTTCTTGCCGGGCTTTTTGTCCGTTGCCTTAGCTGGCACTTCACTCCTCGATACAGGTGCTTCTTAAACAGCAGAACAGCCGCTCATTCTGAGCTCAATATTCGAATTGGTGGGCGTCCTGCCCTTCTCAGTATGCGGTACGCCTACCTGCACTAGGGTAACGGCTTGGCTGGAGACACCGGTTCGGGGACGAGGAAGCCGTCCGCAACCAGGTTGCGCACCTCGTCCAGCAGTGCAGCAGCGAAGGCGTCGTCGTCGCGGTCCAACAGCGACGCAAGGGCGCCGATGATCTGGCCGGCGGTGAGGTCGCCGTCGCACGCTGACACGAAACCGGCCAGCTCCGTGCTGAGCAGCGTGGTGCGTCTGAAGCCCGCGCCCTGCCGCAGCAGGATCACCCCGGGATGCTCAGCGCCCGGACGCTGGTGCCGCTCTTCCGTGACGTCCCCGGCGACGAGCAGGTGCTCGTCGACAAGGTCGCGGCAGTTTCCGAGCCAGTCATGCCGTTCTACCGCTGCGACGAGATGCGGTCCGATGGGCTGTTCGAGCTCGTGAGTGATTTCCTCGAACCGGCGGAGCGTCGCCGGTCCTCCGGCGTTCCGCAGCCATACCATGCCAAAACCGATGTGCTCGACGGAACGGGAGGCGAAGTCGGCAAGGTAGTCGCTGAAGCGGTCGGCGAAGCGGGTCGGGTTCCGGTTCTCGGCAGCATCGCGCAGCCACGTCTCGGCGTAATGGGTGGGCGTGAGCTGTTCCCGCTGGACAATCCAGGCGTCTGCGGTTTCCGGCAGCCATCCCGCTAACCGACTCTGCCAGGTGAAACCGTCCGGGATCTCCCAGTTTCCCAGGAGCTGCGCCGATCCGCCCGGGATCAGAACGGATGGAAGGTCGCGGATCAGGGAGGAGACGATGTCGTCGCCAGCGAGGCCGCCGTCCCGGTAAGTGAATTGCTCATCCCTGGTTTCGCCGGAGTGGCGCGGTGTAATGACAAACGGCGGGTTGGACACCACCTGGTCGAACGTCTCGCCGCTCACCGGCTCCAGCAGACTGCCCCGCCGAAGCGAAACCCGGGCCTCCAGGTTTTCCGGATCGATCCCCAGTGCCGCAGCGTTGAGCAGCAAGTTGAATCGCGTGACTGCGAGCGCGCGTTCCGAGACGTCAGTCGCTGTGACGTGCTCCGCGTGCGCCAGGAGATGGAAGGTCTGAATTCCACAGCCGGTGCCGAGGTCCAGCGCGCGTTCGACCGGCGCGCGTGTTGCGAACTGGGCGAGCGTCAGCGACGCCCGGCCGATCCCGAGCACATGGTCGGTCCGCAGGACCCCGGGCCGGACGTGGGAGCCGAGGTCCGAGGCTACCCAGATTCCGCCTCCGGTGTCTGACGAGTAGGGGCGCAGGTCGATCAGGGCGCGGAGACCGCCGTCGTACTCTTCAACCAGTCCCAGCGAGCGCAACCCGCCCGCACCAATTGACGGAAGTGCGCCGTCCAGGACGGCCGTGGGCAGCGCCTCGCCGAGCAGGAAAACCAGTACGACGGCGGCAAGCCGGCTTTCTGTGCTGTCCGGTCTTCCGGCGCTGTCCTCCCCTTCGCTGCGCTGGGCGGCGCGTGCGGCCAGGAGAGCGGGAACCGTTTGGTCCCGCTCCAGCGAGGCGTAGGCATCAGTGCCCACGAGGTCTGCCACGCCGTCGACCGTGTAGTTCGCCGCGGTCAGGTCCGCTGCAAGACGGTCGAGCAGACTCTGGTCATCGCTGCGCGGGGCGTGGGGTACTGCGGCAATGATCGACACGGAGCAAGCCTATTGGGCCGGAGCCTTCCATGCTGTTTACTGAGCGCATGGGAACTCAACCGCGGCGGGTAGCGCTCGCAGTCTCCGGCCTTTTCGTTGCCCTGATGACCAGCGCCTGCACGGCGGCCGAACCGGAGGTTGATCCGTCCTCGGTGGACCTGGAGTCCTGGTCGCAGTCAATGTTGGGGACGGAACGCGGAATGTCTTTCGCCGGCGGACATCAGGGGGACGCGGCGAGCGGCGGATCCTTCTATGACGTCGAACCAGGGTGGTACGAGTTGACCATGGCGTGTGCGGGCGGGGACGCGATGGCCCTGGAACTACTTGCAGACGGAACGACTATCAGCAATGGCACCACGAGCTGCGACAGTCCGGCAGTGACAGCGCATCTTGAGCTTCGTGCGGCGGCGGACGAGCTCACCCTCCGCGTGACCAACTCCGGTGCGGAAATGGTGTGGACCGCGGGGCTGGTCCCCGGCGGGAAGCCGGCAGAAGCGCCGTAGCGTTCCGCAACATCTGTCCGTCGCGTACCATTGCTCCATGCTTACCAGCCAGCGATTTACCAGCCCCCGGCCGCCTGTCGGCCGTGAGGGCTATCCGCTGTACGTCTTCTAGCAGCCAGGTCCGCACGGTGTCCGCGGCCGGGGGTTTCCTCCACCCCCTCCTTAGACACTTCCCGAAGGACCGACCATGTACCTTTCCATCCCCCAGCTCACCGCCGCCCTGTCCATCCGTGACCTCACCGATCCGGAACAGGGACCTCACGCGCTGCAGGACCTGCTCGACGACGTCATCACTTCGTTGACGCGGGCCTGGAGCATTCCCGCCGAGCTGCAGCGAACCACTGGCCTCGTTGCCACGACGGACAACTACGACCGGTTGGGCTACGCCCCCGACGACGTCACGCGGGACGCCCGGTACTCACGCCATGCCAGCCCAACGGTGATGCTCCGAAGCCATACGTCCGCCGGGATCCCCGCCGTTCTTGACTCCCTCGCGGACATCGAGCAGCCGTACGATCGGCTCCATGTCCTTCCGGGCCTGGTTTACCGCCGCGACGCCGTCGACCGCACGCACGTAGGCACACCGCACCAGGTTGACCTATGGCGCTTGAACGCGCGTGGGCTGCTGGGTGAGGCTGACCTGCGTAGTATGGCCGCCGCCGTTGTCGAGGCAGTCCTGCCCGGGGCTCGCTGGCGAACCGTTCCCGCCAACCATTCCTATACGTCGCACGGCCTGCAGATCGACGTAGAGACGCCCGCCGGCTGGCTCGAACTGGCTGAGTGCGGCCTCGTGCGTGCGGGAATTCTTCGCACCTCGGGACTGGATCCTCGTCGCTGGAGCGGCCTCGCGCTCGGAATGGGACTGGACCGGGCACTCATGCTGCGAAAGGGCGTGGATGACATCCGGCTGCTGCGCTCACCCGACCCCCGTATCGCCGCTCAGATGCTGGATCTTCAACCATGGCGCCCCGTCTCCCTCATGCCGGCTGTCCGCCGCGATCTTTCGATTCTCTGCAATCCCGACGCAGACGAGGAAACGCTGGGAGATGCGGCCCGGGAAGCGCTCGGTCCGGAGGCGGAGATCCTGGAGTCGCTGGTGATCCGCGCCCGCACGCCGGTGGAGCAGCTTCCGGCTGCCGCCGTCGTCCGTCTTGACGCCCAGCCGGGGCAGGTGAACCTGCTGATTCGCCTGACGCTGCAGGCACTGGACCGGACACTCACCGATACCGAAGCTAACGCCCTGCGGGATCGCGTGTACCTCGCGCTCCACGAGGGACACGTGCTTGAGCTGGCGGCCGGGTGAGAGCTGGGGAAAGCCGGCTCAGCTCAGGCGGCGCCCACTGCGGTGGCTTCCGCCTCGTCCGTTTCGCACCCCTGCGGGCAGCGAAGCGTGGCGGGGTCGGAGGCACACTGGGAGCAGTACAGGGTCAGGTTCCGGCAGCTCAGGTTGGAACAGTTCTCGAACTTGTTGGTGGGCGCGGAGCAGCGAACGCACTTGCCGATCGTCTTGGCATCCTTGCTGAACTCTACGTGCATGCGCTTGTCGAAGACGTACAGCGAGCCTTCCCAGAGACCCGCGTCCCCGTACGTCTCTCCGTAGCGCACAATGCCGCCCTGAAGCTGGTAGACCTCGTTGAATCCGCGGTTGACCATCAGGCTGGAAAGCACCTCACAGCGGATGCCCCCGGTGCAGTATGTGACCACCGGTTTGTCCTTGAGGTGGTCGTACTTCCCGGAATCGAGTTCGCGCACGAAGTCATGGGTGGTGTTCACTTCCGGGACAATCGCGTTCCGGAACTTGCCGATCTGCGCTTCGAGGGCATTGCGGCCGTCAAAGAAGACGACGTCGTCGCCGCGTTCGCTGACCAGCTGATGCACCTGCTCCGGCCTGAGATGGGTGCCGCCGCCCACCACGCCGTTTTCATCCACCTTCAACTCCCCCGGCGCGCCGAAGGACACGATCTCCTCGCGGACCTTGATGCTGAGCCGGGGGAAGTCTTCCGCCCCGCCCTCGGACCATTTGATGTCCATCTTTTTGAACGCCGGGTACTCGCGGGTTGCCTTCACGTACTGCTTGACGGCGTTCAGTTCCCCGCCGACGGTGCCGTTGATGCCGTCCTTGGAGATGAGGACGCGGCCGCGGAGTCCCAATTTTTCACACAGGGCGCGCTGCCAGAGCCGCACCGCTTCGGGATCGGACAGCGGAGTGAACGCGTAATACAGGACAATCCGGTTCATTGACACGCATTCAAGGGTACCGGCAGGCCGCCCGCGAGGTCTCAAATCGGCAACCTCTTTCCCGGGCTATGTCTTTACGGTCTGGTCCCCACTATCGTTCAGGCATGGGAGCCGCTCTTTCCGATCAACTTGTCCGCACCTGGGTTTTCGGCTGGGCAAAATGCCGAGGCTACACGCCGCAGGAGAACGGGAGCAGCCTGTCCGTTCTGCTCACGGACCAACAGAACCACCTCGAAACCATCGTCTATGAGCCCACGATCGGAGAATTGCTCGAGCTCGCCGGAGAGACCCGCGAAGATCCGCTTCGTGTGCTGACCGTCGTCACCAACCGCGCGCAGGAACTCCTCGAAGCCGCGGCTCCGCTCGGTCTTCGGGTCACGGACCGCCAGCAGGCTCTGATGTGCGCAGAGATGGACGGCCAGGATGTCGAAGCCCCCCGGCCACCGGACGACGAGTTCAAACTCGAGCACATTCGCGAGGATGACTGCAGGCGTGTTTCGGTGACCGTGAACGGTGAGGAGGCTGCCCGGGGTTCGGTGGCCAAGCAGGATGAACACGCAGTCTACGACCGCATCATCACGTCTCCGCAGCACCGGCGGCGGGGCCTTGGCAGCTTTGTCATGCGCGCGCTGACCGCCGACATCCTGGAAGACGATGTTGAAACCGGCCTGCTGATGGCATCCGAGGAGGGACGCCAGCTGTACCAGTATTTGGGGTGGACGCACCTGGCTGATGCTTTTGTGATCCGCCGCTGATTTGTGCCGGGGTGACAAACTGGGCAAGTGGCTGCCCATGATTCCCTGATTCCGCTGCTCGGCGGAGTTGATCCTGAGCAGCTCGTTTCTGTCAGGGAACTCCCTGCCCGCGACGCAGTGCACAGCCCGTGGCCGGCATGGGTGCACCCTGAGGTGGTGGAGGCCTACCAGGCCCGAGGAATAGTAGAGCCCTGGAAGCATCAGAGTGCTGCGGCGGATGCCGCCCATGCGGGGTCCCACGTCGTCATTGCCACGGGTACTGCCTCGGGCAAGTCTCTGAGCTATCAACTGCCGGTCCTTGACGCCATCCACCGTTCGGCACTTGAGGAGAGAGTGTCGCTTGAGCCGACCGGCGCCGTCGCGCTGTATCTTTCGCCGACAAAAGCGCTGGCCGCTGACCAACTCTCAGCCATCTCCTCTCTGGGGCTGGCTACGGTCCGCGCAGATACGTACGACGGCGACACCGACTCCGGTGCGCGTCGCTGGATCCGCGACCACGCCAACCTGGTTCTGGCGAACCCGGACATGCTTCACTACGGCATCCTGCCGAATCACACCTGGTGGGCAAGGTTTTTCCGGCGCCTTACCTACGTGATCGTGGATGAAGCGCATAGCTACCGCGGTGTTTTCGGTTCCCACGTCGCCAACCTGTTGCGCAGGTTGCGACGCGTCTGTGCCTACTACGGCGCTGACCCCGTGTTCATCGGGGCCTCGGCGACATCGGCTGCTCCCGCGGAGTCCTTCGGCAAGCTGATCGGCGCTCCAGCTCAGGCGTTCACCGAGGACACGTCGCCACACGGGTCGACGACGGTGGCTTTCTGGGAACCGCAGCTGACCGATCTTCGCGGCGAGAACGGCGCCCGGCAGCGCAGGACCGTCATTGCGGAAACCTCCGATCTACTGGCCAATCTGGTCTCTGCGCAGGTTCGGACCATCGCCTTCATCAAGTCCCGCCGAGGTGCCGAGAGTATCGCGGCACATACCAAACGGCTGCTGAGCGAAGTGGATCCCACGCTGCCGGCGCGCGTCGCGGCCTATCGGTCAGGGTATCTGCCCGAGGAGCGCCGTCAGTTGGAGGGTGCGCTGCGGTCCGGCCGGTTGCTCGGTGTGGCGAGCACGTCCGCGCTGGAGCTGGGGATCGACATAACAGGTCTGGATGCCGTCCTCGTGGCGGGCTGGCCGGGGACCCGTGCGTCCCTGCTGCAGCAGATCGGGCGGGCCGGGCGGTCAGGTCAGGACGCGCTCGCCGCCTTCGTGGCCAGCGACGATCCGCTGGACACCTATCTGGTGCACCATCCCGAAGCGGTGTTCGACGTTGGTGTGGAGGCAACGGTCTTCGACCCCGCCAACCCCTATGTGCTGGGACCGCACCTCTGTGCAGCAGCGGCGGAACTGCCGCTGACGGTTGAGGACCTTCCCCTCTTCGGGGAAACGGCTCCTGCCCTGCTGGCTCAGTTGGTGGATCAGGGGCTGCTGCGCAACCGTCCGGCAGGGTGGTTCTGGACGCACCCGCAGAGTGCTGCCGGCATGGTGAACCTGCGGGCGGACGGCGGCGGCCCGATCAATATCATCGAGAGCGAAACCGGCACCGTTCTTGGAACCATGGATTCACCGCAGAGCCACTATCAGGCTCACACGGGCGCCGTCTATGTTCATCAGGGCCAGAGCTACGTGGTGGAGGAACTGAACGAACAGGATCACTGCGCCATAGTGACCCGTTCCAATCCCGACTACTACACACAGGCCCGGGACGTCACGCAGATTGAGGTGATTTCCGAGCTGCGCAACACCTCGTGGGGCCCCATCCGGGTGTGCTTCGGGGAGGTCAAGGTAACCACCCAGGTGATCTCCTTCCAGCGCAAGGCCTTTGTTTCGAACGAGATCCTCGGGGAGGAACCGCTGGAGCTCGGTGCGCGGGATCTCTTCACGAAGAGCGTCTGGTTCGAGTGCGATAACCGCCTGCTTGAGAGCAGTGGGATCAGCGCGGCTGACCTGCCGGGCGCTCTTCATGCCGCTGAGCATGCCGCGATCGGTCTGCTGCCGCTGGTCGCCTCGAGTGACCGATGGGACATCGGCGGAGTGTCCACTGCGCTCCATGCTGATACCGGGCTCCCCACCATTTTTGTGTACGACGGCCATCCGGGCGGCGCGGGCTTTGCTGAACGGGGTTTTGAGGCGGCGAAGACCTGGCTCGGTGCTACCGCTGAGGCCATCCGCTCGTGTGAGTGCCACACCGGTTGCCCCTCGTGTGTTCAGTCTCCCAAGTGCGGCAACCGCAACAACCCGCTGAGTAAGCACGGTGCACTCACCCTGCTCAGCATGCTGCTGGCGCAGGCCCCGGACGGGGAGCCTGCGCCAGGCAAGGACATGTCGGGCGGGCAATCCTCCTTCCACTAGGGATCTGATGACGGTGGACCGGCTCGGGCACGCCCCGATGCCGGGGGAAGCGCGGGAATGGAATCGACCTCGGTGGAAATCCGCACGATGTGTCCTGATTCTCCCTCGATCACGCATCCCGTCAGCCGGGCGTCCTGGAGGGAAGCTACTTCGGCGGCTACCGCGCACGGGTTCCCGTCTCGGAGCCCGCGCGCAGCATCAGCCCCCGCAAGCGCTGACAGGTCCGCGGCCGTAGCTGCCCTCGAGCCCGCCACTGACGCCTGCGCAAACAGGACTACAACTGAGAGCAGCAGCAGGGCAGCCAAGGCGACGCCGGTCATCAGGACGGTGCCGGATCCAGCTTCCTTGCCTGCACGAAGACCCATCATTCCTGCTCCGGCAGTGCAACTGCGCGGGCTGAGAGACTAACGTCGAGCAACTCCAGTACAGGCACATCCACCGCGGTGTTGACGGTGACGGTGCTGGTGGAGCCGTTGGACTGGACCGCGATATCCGCCTGCTCACCGGCAATCCGCCGGACTGTTCCCTCGACGACGTCCGAAGACTCGCCGCGCATGATCTCGCGGGCCCCGGCCCTCGCCGCTTCCTCAATCCGCAACTGGGACAAGCCGAGTGCCGCAGCACCGAGCACGACGGCCAGCAGAACCACCACAGCCGGAAGTGCTACTGCCACTTCCGCCGTAACGGCCCCTGCTTCTTTGGGCTGCGCTACCCGCGGTCCAGTCCGTTCCACGCCGGTCAGCCGAAGCTGAGGGCGTTGGTGATCAGCGACATGAGCATGCCGCGGATTTCCCCACTGGAAAGGACTGCGACCAGGAGCGCCGCGAACCCCACGGCGGCGAGGGTGGCGATCGCGTACTCGGCGGTTGCCAGCCCTGCCTCGGACCGCATCAGCGCACGCCGTGTACGGCGGTTGGCCGTGACGGGCTCGGGCCGCAGTGACGTCACTGTGGCAAGTGGCCTCGCTCCGCCGGGGAATTTCTGCGGGCCGCTGGTCCGGGTTGTTGCTGCGCTGTGGGCTGTTGCTGCGCTGTGGGCTGTTGCTGCGGTGGGGGCTGTTGCTGCGGTGGGAGCTGTTGCTGCGGTGGTGGAACGTGTCATGACGACTCCTTGGTTGACGGATTCCGGTTTGATCCTGGCTGGCGGTTCAGCGGCTGCTGAACCGTCCGGACCGCTTCAGCGGCTGATTCGAGTCTTTCGCGCTGCCCGTCGGCAGGCCCACCGAGATACCGGTAAGTGGAAAAGTGCAGCACTTCCCTTCGGTTGTGGAGCACGACACCAGCGGCACGGCAGCGGTAGCTGCGGCGATGGTGGTGGGCACTGCGGCGGGAGGGCAACGGTGGTAAGCGATGCTCGTGGCCGCGGCGATGTGGCGACCGCCGCTACGTGAAGGCCGGAAAGAGGCCGACCAGGATGGGAATGACGCCGAGGCAGACGAACGCGGGCAGGGAGCAGAGACCCAGGGGCACAACGAGCCGCACGCCGAGAGCAGCAGCGCGCTGCTCTGCTTCCCGGTTCCTTCTCCGTCTGAACTGTGTTGCGTGGGCGGTGACCACCGCAGCCGACGGCGCCCCCGTGGTTCCGGCGAACCGCAGGGCATTTCCCAGTTCTTGGGCCGCCCTGACGTCCTTTGTGTGCGGAACCGCCGCCCACGCGACGTCCCAGGAGGCTCCGAGGTCCAGTGCCGTCTTGACGGAGGTCAGGGCAGCGCCTGCCGGTGCTGATGCTGACCGGGCGAGGACGTCGAGACCGCGCTCCAGGGATGAGCCGACCGCAAGCATGGACGCCATCAGGTCCATCATCAGCGCTGGATCATCCAGCCCATCATCCCGAAGCCTCCCCGCACCACCCGGTAGCGGACTTGCCGGATGGGCGCTGAGGGGCGGGGATCGATGCAGGACCCAACAGGCAACGAAGAGCGCAGCGGCGATGAGTGCACCGGTCATATGGGATCGCCTTCGGCTGTCCGCACCAGCCTGCTCGACCAGAGCCGGCCCATGATGGTGAGCACGCATCCTGCACTGAGTGCTGCGACGCCCGGCACCGAACCGAGAAGGACAGCGAGGGGATCCACTCCAATGAGGTAGCCCACCGCGAACCCGAACAGCGGAAGCCAGGAAAGTAAGCGGACCGTGGCTCTGGGTCCGGCGAGCGCCGTATCGCGGGCAGCATCAGAGTCCAGCTGCGATTCGCGTTGCACTGCGTAGCGGGCAAGTACGGCCGCGAGGGGCGCTCCACTGCGCTCGGCCACCTCGAGACAGGCAGCCAGGTCCTTCCACAGTGTCCGCAGCGCCGTGTCCCTGCTGCGGGTGGCTGCCTCCCGCAAAACCTCCGGAACACTGAGTCCGAGCTGGGCAGCCTGATGGGCTGACCACAGCGCGGGTTTCACCGCGGACGAGAAGGCCGTTCCGGTACTGCCGCCATGGACGCTGAGTGCATCTCCCCACAACTGGGAAGGCGTCCGTCCAGCCTGAAGCAGGCCGGTCAACTGATGGATGAACAAGGGGATTTCGTGTGGATCAGTCTTCAGCGGACGCCCCCGAGAGAGAGGCCGCAGAAGCGCACCCACCTTCCTGCGCCCCCGGCCCTCGTTGCGCGGGGAGCGGCGGGGAAACGCCAGGACCCCGCACGCTGCGAAGAGCAGGCAGGCAATCAGTACTCCGCTCATTGTCAGCGGCCCCGCTCGAGCTTCAGAGCCAGCGCCTCCCACGCCGGCCCACGCTCCGATACCGCTCCCCGTCGCGCGAGCGCAGTTCTGACCACCAGATCACCGCCGGCGGTCCTCTCGAGGACGCCGACCTCCGAGACGGTGCGGCCGCTGCCTGCCCGGACGACGTGGACGATGACGTCGAGGGCGTTAGCCGCCTGCTGCGCCAGGGGCTGCGCTTCCATCCCGGCCAGGGCTGCGAGCGCGGAAAGCCGGGCAGGAACGCTCGCCGCAGAATTTGCATGAATTGTTCCACCGGCGCCGTCGTGCCCCGTGTTCATGGCTGCCAGAAGTTCGCGGACCTCGGCGCCGCGGCACTCGCCGACAATCAGTCTGTCCGGCCGCATCCGCAGCGCCTGACGTACCAGTTCAGCCAGATCCACGGATCCGCTGCCCTCAAGGTTCCCGTGCCTGCTTTGGAGTCCGATGGCATGGGGATGTGCAGGACTGAGTTCAGCGGAATCCTCGACCGTGACCAGGCGTTCATTGGACCCGCTGAGCGACAGCAGGGCAGCGAGCAGGGTTGTCTTCCCCGTACCCGTAGCGCCGCTGATCAGGAAGTTCAAACGCTTGCTCACGATCCCTCGCAGTACCGAGGCCATCTGAGCATCCAACGCCCCGGAGGACACGAGCTCGTCGAAGGAATAGTGCCTCTGCCGTTGGATACGGATGGAGAGTAGTGTCCCCGTTGTGGAAAGCGGCGGGAGGACGGCGTGCACCCGGAACCGGTCCAGCCGCACATCAACGCAGGGGTTGCCGTCATCAAGCCTGCGACCGCCCGCTGCAACCAGGCGTGTGGCAAGTGCGCGCACATCAGCATCGCTGGAGAAGGTGAGATCCCTGCGCTGCAAACCGCCGCCGCTGTCAACCCAGACTGCGCCTGGACCGTTGACCAGGATGTCCGTGACTTCCGGGTCCTCCGCGAGCCGCTGTAGTGGTCCCAGCCCCTGCAACTCAGCGCGGACGCGGTCGAGGGTCCGGAATGCGCCCTCGGACCCCAGTAGGCGCCCGGTCGACTGGACTGCGGCAGCGAGCCGGGCTCCGGTGACGGGCTCTGCTTCATTGAGCACGGCGTCCCGTACCTGCGCAACCATGGCGGCGTCTGCCGGCAGGGCATCAGGGCGGACACGGCGGGCTCTGACCTGCTGATTCATGCGATGGCCTTGTTCGCCCCGGGAAGCACCGTGTCGAGGACTGAGCGGGCGCAAGCCCGCACGGCGCGATGCCTTGCCAGATCCAGTACCCTCCCCTGGTTTTCGCTGCCGACGGCGGCACGAAGGTAAGGCAGATACCCGGCGTTCGGCACACCGATGGCATCTGCCACCCGATCCGGGTCGAGGTCCGGGCCCAGCGGACCGCGGACGAGGGCCCGGACGGGCAACGGCTGCAGCTGCGCGACGAGCGCGCGGGCAGCCGAAATAGCGCGGACACGGCCGGGTACAACGATGAGGACGCTGTCACAGTACGGAAGCAGTGATCCGTCAGCCGACCATCCTCGCGCAACGTCTACCACCGTCAGATTGAACGCTCCCCGCGCCGCCTCCATAATGGGAGGTACTGCTGCTGATGCGAGAATTCCCGGAGCGGGCGGCTCGGTGCCCATGGACAGCAGCGAGAAGCCGCCGAGCGACGGCAGCGCATGAATCAGCTGTTCCGGGTTCAACGTTCCGCGGACTTCGCCAAGATCCGGCCACCGTACGCCCGGCACGGATTCATCGCCGAGAGAGAGCTCGAGCCCACCACCGAAGGGATCACCGTCCACAAGGAGCGGGTGCAGTTCCCGTGAGACCGCGGACGCAGCCAACCAAACACTGATTGTGCTGGCACCTACCCCGCCGACGGCCCCCAACACACCGACGACCGTTCCCTCATCACGGACGCGCTGCAGCATGCCCAGATGCTCAGCCAGCCAGCCGGCAGCCTGCGGAAGGATAGCCACGCGATCGGCATTGCACCGCGAGGCAGCCGTCCACGCTGCCGCCTCATCACTGTCAAGACCAACGACGATCACCGCGCAGCCCGAGACAGCATGCCGCGCACTGTTGCAGTCCAACAGCACGACGGCGGGACGTAGCGCCAGCGCCTCGCCCACCGTTGAAACACTTGTGAGGGCAAGCCCCGCAGCAACCGCCACGCGCGCCACCTCATCGCGGACGCGTTGTGAGGAGGTGACCAGCACGACGGCGGCCGATTCAGCTGCTGGGATCCACGAAGACATACGGCCAGCCTGCCCTCCAGAGTGCACCGGGTCATGCCCGTGGCGGCGTATGTGGATATCTTCAGCAGAAGTGGAGGAACTGTGGGCAACGGCCGGAGCCTCCTGGTGGCCGCCAACGAAACCGCGGGCGAAAAGGTGGGCAACAATAGGAGGCGTGTATATCGTCCTTGCACCGCCGTCTGGCGGGCAGCGCCTGAGCGGAGTGGACGATGCCCAGGCAGCGTTTGTACCGGTGGACTCAGCGGGAGCGCCCACGGCAGACGCCGTCGTTGTTCCTGCAGTGCACATCGGTGAGACCGTCCGGGAACTGGAGCGGCCGGGAATCCGCTGGGTGTGGGACAACACACGCACCTGGTACCCGCGCATGCTCGCCGCAGGCGTCACCGTTGAGCGTTGCCACGACGTCGCACTCAGCAGGGAGATACTGCGCCACTCCCCCTCCTGCGCAGGAACGGAGTACGGCAACCGCCTGCAGTCCCGCCCCGATGAAGCCGAGGACGCGAACCCCGTCCGGGTGCTGCCGCCCGTGGCAGCGTCGCCTCTCCAGGGCAGCCTGTTCGAGGCGGCACAGCCTGCCGGCGGCGCAGACGCACTTCAGGTAGCGGCGGAATTCGCTGAGCAACAGCAAGCGCTCAAAAACAGCGACCGACCAGCACAGCTGGCCCTGCTGGTCGCAGCTGAGTCCGCCGGCGCACTCATCGCCGCCGAGATGGAGTTTCACGGCATTCCGTGGCGCGCAGACCTCCACGACGAGCTGCTCACCTCCCAGCTCGGGCCCCGCCCGCGGGAAGGCCATCGACCTGCAGAGCTTGAGCGCCTGGCGGCTGAACTGCGCGGGGCTCTCAACAATCCCCGGTTCAACCCGGATTCTCCGCAGGAACTACTGCGCGCGCTGCACCGGGCGGGCATCGAAGTGTCCTCGACAAGGTCCTGGGAACTCCAACGCCACACACATCCCGCCATTGCGCCGCTGCTGCAGTACAAGAAACTTTCCCGCCTCCTCACCGCCAATGGCTGGACCTGGCTGGACACCTGGGTACATGGCGGCAGGTTCCGTCCCGAGTACATTGTCGGCGGCAGCATGTCGGGCCGCTGGGCGTCCAATGGCGGCGGCGCCCTGCAAATTCCGCGCCAGGTACGTGATGCCGTCCGCCCGGACCCGGGCCATGTGCTGATTGTCGCTGACGCCGCACAACTTGAACCACGCGTACTTGCTGCGCTCGGCAAGGATTCCGCGCTGGCGACGGCCGGCCGCGGGCTGGACCTGTACCAGGGCATTGCAGACCAGGGCTTCGGCGGCGACCGCGCCAAGGCCAAACTTGCGATGCTCGGAGCTATGTATGGCGCCACCACCGGTGAATCCGGCCGTCTGATGCCCCAGTTGACCCGCACCTACCCTCAAGCAATCTCCGTGGTTGAGGCAGCAGCACGAACCGGCGAGGCGGGCGGCGTCGTCGCAAGTTTCCTCGGCAGGGGCTGCCCTCCGCCGTCGGAACGGTGGCTCGCCGCTCAGCGCACCAGCAGCGCCGCCGAGCAGCAACGCGCTGATTCCCTCGCTCGATCGCGCGGCCGCTTCACACGCAACTTCGTGGTCCAGGCCACTGCCGCGGAGTGGGCACTGTGCTGGCTGGCGGAATTACGACGACGGCTACGGGCCGGAGCTGCCGACTTCAGCAGTGCGCACATCGTCTTCTTCCTGCATGACGAGGTGATGCTGCATGTCCCGGCCGAGCTGGCCGACCGGGTATCGGCGATGGTCACCGAGGCTGCTCGGTCCGCCGCGCACCTGATGTTCGGCCACATCCCGGTGGAGTTCCCGGTGAACGTTGAGGTGGTGAACTCCTACGCCGATGCGAAGTAGCTGGACGGCAAAGTAGCGGCGAAATAACTGGATGACCGCCAGCTAGAGAGGCGCGTCCCGCTCCCGGTTCTCGTCCCAGGGCTGGGCCCAGCCCAGTCCGTCAAAGAGCCGTGACAGCAGGAGCCCGGTGAAGCCCCAGATGGTGATGCCGTCGATGGTGAAAGCAGGCGTGCTGTGCTTGCGCCCGTTACGCCTGACCACCGCCGTGAAGCGCACCTCGTCCGACAGCAGGTCCGCTACCGGCGCGCGGAACACATGTGATGATTCCGCGTGGTCCACCACGCGCACCGGGGTGGGAGACGCCCACCATCCGAGCACCGGCGTCACTAGATAGTTGCTGACGGGCAGGCCGACTACCGGCAGCGCGCCCAGGATTTCCACACCTGCGGGATCCAACCCGGTCTCTTCCTCAGCCTCACGCAGGGCTGCGGCGGCGGGACTGGCGTCGTCGTCGTCGATTTTCCCGCCGGGGAACGCCACCTGGCCGGGATGGCTGCGCAAGGTTCCCGCGCGCGTCACGAACAGGACATCAAGATCGTCGGGGACGGCAGCGGAATGGGTCCTGGCGGGTCTGTCGTCGAGGTGTCCAAAGAGGATAAGGACCGCGGCAGGCCGCGCGGTTCCCAGGTCGATCCCGCGGAGCTGCCAGGACTCGGTGGTTTCCGCGCCCGGGCCGATGGGGGCTGCCCGTTCGGCGAAAGCTTTCAACTCAGCGTAAGCGCTCATGCGCTCAACGTGTGCCCGGCAGCCAGCAGCTCGGCGCGGGACGCGCCCTCCAGCATGCGGCGGTGAAGCTCCTCGCGACCGGGGGCCAGCTCATACTTGAGCAACTTCCGTGCCTTCTCCGGATCCACCTCGCCTTCTCCGTAGGAGGGGCAGAGCGATGCCACCGGGCACGCACCGCACGCCGGCTTCTTGGCGTGACAGATGCGGCGGCCGTGGAAAATCACCCGATGGGAGAGCATGGTCCAGTCCTTCCGATCGAAGAGCGCGGCGACCTCGGACTCCACTTTCACCGGGTCATCCTCCGTGGTCCAGCCGAATCGCCGGGACAGCCGGCCAAAATGGGTATCGACCGAGATCCCCGGAATCCCGAAGGCGTTCGCGAGGACCACATTGGCGGTCTTGCGGCCCACACCCGGAAGCGTGACGAGGTCTTCGAGACGGCCGGGCACGTCTCCGTCGAATTCATCAACGATTCTGGTGGCGAGAGCGAGAAGGCTCCTCGACTTGGCCCGGAAGAACCCTGTGGGACGGATCATGTCCTGGAGCTCATCTTCCGCGGCTTCAGCGAGGCTGCGTGCGTCGGGGTAGCGGGCAAACAGCGCCGGGGTGGTCAGATTGACACGGACATCCGTGGTCTGGGCGGACAGGACCGTTGCAACCAGCAGCTCGAACGGGTTGCGGAAGTCCAGTTCCGCAACGGCGTAAGGGTAGGTTTCGGCCAGAATCCGATGAATCTTTCGTGCGCGGCGCTTCAGTGCAATTGGAGATACGTCCACGCCGACCCGTCCTTCCTCGTAGTTCCTACCGGCCCGTTGCTATCCCTCGGTGGGGGCCCGCTCGATGTTCCGCAGATCCCTCATGACGCCAACACGGCCGGTGCGCTTGTCCTGAACGAGGAACTCGTGTCCGCGGTCCTCGATGCCGACTTCCCAGTCGCCGGGCTGAAGTACGAACAGCGGCGCGCCCGTCTGCTCGTCAACCACTGAACGGGGTGTCCCAACGGCGAACCAGAAAGCCTCAAGCATGGGCTCGTCCTCATCAGCGTCACGGGTAGCCGAGATGGATTCCGTACGGGGATGAGAGGAGTGCTCATCCCCAGTGTCGTTAGAGCGCTGCGCAACGGGGTGAGCCGCCGTTCTGTCCGGCGTGGTTCCCTCGACCCTGGGTTGCGCGGCGGTAGCTGCCGGCGCGGCCGACTCCGTTGGCGCGACAGAGGCAGCGGGTGCAGAAGACGCAGCGGATCCAGCGGTACCCGCGGACTCCGCGTGCGTCCCGGAAGGAGCGGTCGCTGCGGACGTCGCCGAATCCTCAGCGCCGGAATCTGCCGGCACGGCCGGGGCGGGAGCGGCGCCGGACTGCGCTGCTGGTTCCGTGGCTTCAGGAGACGCCGCTGCAGACGTCTCAGCGTGCGCTGCAGAGCCCGCGGTCTGACGTGCTGAATCTTGCACCGGATCCTGCTGCGCGGAAGGTTCCTGCCTGGAAGGTTCCTGCACCGAGGGACTTTGGGCGGCACCCGATCCCTGGCCAGCCGCATATCCCGCGACGGCGTAACCGGCACTGTATCCGGCGCTGCTCGGGCCACTCGCAGATGATTCCCCTGAGGAGGACGGGCTGTGCCAGCCGCTGACCTTCTCCGCCGGGACCGGCTTGGGCGGGCGCTGCTTCGCGGGCAGCGCTTCCCTGGCAATGGGATGAGCGGACGACGACGGACGGCCGGCGAAATCGGGCCTGAACAGGCCAATATGCGGGCCGCCGACGGTGGCCACAAGGAATCCGACCGATCCGAGCAGAGCAATCAGCGCACCGATCTCGAACGTCGTGACCGTCTGAAGGAAGAAAAACGCTGCGGCAAAGGCCGCCGCAACCGAAGCGAACTGGTCAACGGAGAGAGAACCGACGCGCAGCCGCTTGCTGCCCTGGCGGCGGGCCACCAGCAGCGCCAGGGCAGCGACGGGCAGGAGAATGCCGATACCCAGGAAGAAGAGGGAGAACGTGCGCCACAGGTTGACGCCGTCAACGAACGGCAGGATGGTTCCGACAAACATCACCAGCACGGAGACACCGATGACGGTTTCACGCAGGGTGAAGGGGCCGGCTACCGCCTCGGGTCCGTGTTCGGTAGGTCCGGCGGACGGCGAAACATCAGCAGGGGCTTCGGACCGGCCGGATTGCTGCACCGGCGAGCTGTGCGCGGTGTCTGCGCCGCCGTCGTACTGGCGCTGTTCGGTCATGTCTGGATTCTCCGTTTCAATAACGGCGGTGGGTGCCGCAGTCGAAGGTGCCGAAGGCGTTGAGCCGGATTCGGATTTCTTTGACAACCCTAGTCAACGCCCACTTCCTTTCCTACCAATGATGGGACATGTCGGGTCCGCGCGCCCACCGCTCACCGCAGAATCCGTGCCTTTCGCATCTGCTGTGTGACCGGTGGCACACGGTTTGGGGGAGGTCGCCACTACTGTGGAACACAGCACATTCGCGGGCCGACTGAGTCTGTTCAAGCCCGCCTGAAGTACCGATTGGCCGAAGGGGCTCACAATGTCTGAAGACACCCGGATTTCCACTGGTGACGCGTTTGAAAATCTGCTTCACGAGGAACGACGCTTCCCGCCGAGCGAGGATTTCGCTGCCCATGCCATTGCCACGGCCGAACTGTATGAGCAGGGCAAGGAAGGCCCTGGATTCTGGGCACGCCAGGCTCGGGAACTACTGACCTGGCATGAGGATTTCTCGCAGGCCCTGGACTGGTCTGAGGCTCCCTTCGCCAAATGGTTCGTCGGCGGGAAGGTCAACGCCGCCTACAACGCGCTTGACCGCCATGTTGAGCAGGGCCGCGGGGACCGCGTTGCCATCCACTTCGAAGGTGAGCCGGGTGACACCCGCACGTACACCTACGCTGAGCTCACCACCGCAGTGAAAAAGGCTGCCAACGCCTTCGAATCGCTCGGGGTGGCGAAGGGCGACCGCGTGGCGGTTTACCTGCCGATGATTCCCGAGGCAGTCATTACCATGCTGGCCTGCGCCCGTATCGGCGCCGTCCACTCGGTGGTCTTCGGCGGATTTTCGGCCGACGCCCTCCGCAGCCGGATTGACGATGCCGAAGCCAAACTGGTGGTCACATCCGACGGCACCTACCGCCGCGGCAAGCCCAGCGCCCTCAAGCCCGCCGTCGATGGCGCTCTTGAACGTCCCGGACACACCGTCGAGAACGTGGTGGTGGTTAAACGGAACGGGGAGCCGGTCGAATGGACCGAGGGGCGGGACACCTGGTGGGATGACGTCGTGGGGCCGGCCTCGGATGAGCACACCGCTGAAGGGCACGATTCAGAGCATCCGCTTTTCATCCTCTACACCTCCGGCACCACCGGAAAGCCAAAGGGCATCCTGCACACCACGGGCGGCTTCCTCACGCAGACAGCGTTCACGCAGAAGTACACCTTCGACCTGCACCCCGAGACCGATGTCTTCTGGTGCACCGCGGACATCGGCTGGGTTACCGGCCACAGTTACGTTGCGTACTCACCGCTGGTGAACGGCGCTACCCAGCTGATGTATGAAGGCACGCCTGACACCCCGCACCAGGGCCGTTGGTGGGAGCTGATCGAGAAGTACAAGGTCTCCATCCTCTACACCGCTCCCACAGCCATCCGCACCTTCATGAAGTGGGGACGGGACATCCCGGCCAAATTTGATCTCTCCTCCATCCGGGTCCTCGGCTCGGTCGGTGAACCCATCAACCCCGAAGCGTGGATGTGGTACCGGGAGATTATCGGCGGCAACGGCGGACGCTCGGATACCCGCGCTCCGATTGTGGACACATGGTGGCAGACCGAAACCGGGGCGCACATGGTGTCCCCGCTGCCCGGGGTCACGGCGTGCAAGCCCGGGTCTGCGCAGGTGGCAATGCCCGGCATCGCCGTGGACGTGGTGGACGAGATGGGCCAGTCGGTGCCCAACGGTTCCGGCGGCTACCTGGTGATCCGTGAACCGTGGCCCGCGATGCTGCGCGGAATCTGGGGAGACCCGGAGCGGTTCAAGGAGACCTACTGGTCCCGCTTCGACAACATGTACTTCGCCGGAGACGGCGCCAAACGCGATGAAGACGGCGACATCTGGCTGCTCGGCCGCGTGGATGACGTCATGAATGTCTCCGGGCACCGGTTGTCCACAACGGAAATCGAGTCCGCGCTGGTGAGCCACCCATCGGTGGCGGAGGCTGCCGTCGTCGGTGCCTCTGATGAGACCACCGGTGAGGCTGTGGTTGCGTTCGTGATTCTGCGCGGCTCCGCAGCTCAGGACGACGACGTCGTTACCACCCTGCGCAATCACGTTGCCAAGGAGATCGGGCCGATTGCCAAACCCCGCAATATTCTGGTGGTGCCCGAACTGCCCAAGACCCGCTCCGGGAAGATCATGCGCCGCCTGCTCAAGGACGTGGCGGAAGGCCGCGAGGTCGGCGATGCGACCACGCTGTCGGATCCAACGATCATGCAGCAGATCGCCGCGTCGCTGCGGAAGTAGCGCTTGCGCCTGACGATTACGCCAAAGGCGGGCTGAGCGCCGGATTGCCACCCTCAGGGGAGGCGGTCCGGCGCCCGCAGTGTGAGGTGCGTCAACCGGCACTGTGACCTTGCCCGGGAAAGCTGGCCGCGCCAGGGTCGCGGCGAGGACAATTCTGAAGCGTGTCCACCTCTACCGCACCCCGCCCGACGCCGGCCACCCGCCCAGGAATGGCCCGGAAGACCGCCGCTGCGTCCTTCGTCGGAACCGCCCTTGAGTCCTATGACTTCTACGTTTTCGGCACTGCAGCCGCGCTCGTGTTCAATGAGGTCTTCTTCGCCGCCCAGGACCCCCTCGCGGGCACTCTCTCGGCGTTCCTGATCTTCGCGATGGGCTTCGTGGCCCGCCCGCTGGGAGCCATCCTCTTCGGTCACCTCGGCGACCGGATCGGCCGGAAGAAAACCCTCATCTGGACCATCCTGCTGATGGGCCTGGCTACGGGTTCTGTGGGGCTCCTCCCTGATTACAGCGTCATCGGCGTGTGGGCGCCCATCATCCTCACCGTGCTGCGCCTGCTCCAGGGTTTGTCGCTGGGCGGCGAGTGGGGCGGATCCATCCTGATCGCCACGGAGCATGCCAGCCCTCGGAAGCGCGCCCTGTACGCGGCCATTCCCCAGCTCGGCTCGCCCGTGGGCACCATGCTGATCTCGCTGATCTTCCTCATCCTCGCGGTGACCGTACCGGACGTCATGACCACGTGGGGCTGGCGCATCCCGTTCCTCCTTGCGTTCCCGTTCCTCGCCGTCGCGCTCTACCTGCGCCTGGCAATCGATGAGACGCCGGTCTTCCGGACCACCAAAAAGGTGCGCGTACCGCTGGTGAGCGTGCTGCGCTCCCAACCGGTCGCCGTCGTCGTTGCCACGGCGTCCGCCGTCCTCGGGATCGGCTCCTACTTCCTCATGGTTTCCTACACGCAGGCCTACGGAACCGAGCGGCTGGGACTATCGCAGGAAACAGTGCTGAACGCGGCGCTCATCGGTTCACTACTGCAGCTTGCAACCATCCCGGCCTTCGGCTGGCTGGCCATGAAAATCGGGTCGGCGAAGGTCGTGGCCGGCGGGGCGATCGGCACCGCGCTGATCGCTTTCCCGCTGTACTGGGTCATCAGCATTGCGGACGCTCCGCTCTACGTTGCCGCGATCCTGCTCGGCGGAATCCTGCCCACCGCAAGCTGGGCAGCGCTTGGCGGCCTGATGGCGGACCTCTTCGAACCGAGCACCAGCTTCACCGCGCTGTCCTTCTCCTACAGCATTGCCGCGATCGTGGCCGGTTTTGCGCCGTCGATCACGCAGGCATTCGGTGCGGCGACAGACGGCGCATGGTGGCATCCCGGCGTCGTGCTGGCTCTCATGAGCCTCGTGACCGTTGCCGGCGCGACGGCGGCAGCACGCCTCCGCCGGCCTGTGCCCGCCCTCGACTGACGCCCGCCAAACGGCGGGTCCACCGCTGACGAATCAGGCATAGTTAAGCCATGGCGACCACTACCCTGCTGATCCTCAACGGCCCCAACCTGAACCTGCTTGGCACCCGTGAACCGGGTGTCTACGGCTCCCACACGCTCGACGACGTTGAGAACCTCTGCGCCTCCGCCGCCGGTGCTCACGGGTGGGCCGTCAACTGCAGGCAGTCGAACCATGAGGGTGATCTTGTCGACGCTATCCAGGGCGCTGCCGGAACTGCTGACGGAATTGTTCTCAATGCCGGTGCCTACACCCACACCTCAGTTGCCCTGAGGGATGCAGTCAGCGCCGTGGGCCTGCCGATCGTCGAGGTGCACATCAGCAACGTGCACCGCCGGGAGGAATTCCGGCACCAGTCCTACCTCTCCCCCGTGGTCGATGCGGTGATTGTGGGCGCCGGCGTGGACGGCTACCGGATGGCCATTGACCACCTCGTGCGCAAACTGACGCGCCATGACCTGATGCAGGGCGGTTATGAGGGACGATAGAGCTATGACGGAAATCACCTCTATCGACGACGTTGTCGATGACGCCAAGAACGCCCCCATGCTTCAGGTGAAGAACCTGGCAGTCAGCTTCCGCACCACCTACGGCGAGGTACACGCCGTCGAGGATGCGAGCTTCACCCTCCACCGCGGACAGACGCTGGCCATCGTGGGCGAGTCGGGTTCGGGCAAATCGACGACGGCGATGGCCTGCATCGGCCTGCTGCCCGGCAACGGGCGGGTCACCAGCGGAAGCATCCTCTTCGAGGGCAGGGACCTCGTTCCCCTTCCGGAGTCCGCGATGCGCACCATCCGCGGCCGGGCTATCGGCCTGGTGCCTCAGGACCCCATGTCCAACCTCAACCCGGTTGCGAAGATCGGCACCCAGGTGGCGGAAACCCTTCTGGTGCACGGGCTCGCAGACAAGAAGAACGTGAAGGAACGCGTGGTCGAGGTGCTGTCGGCTGCCGGCCTGCCCGACGCCGCGGACCGCGCCAAGCAGTACCCGCACGAGTTCTCCGGCGGCATGCGCCAACGCGCGCTGATCGCCATCGGGCTCGCGTGCCGTCCGCGCCTGCTGATCGCCGATGAGCCGACCAGCGCCCTCGACGTCACCGTGCAGCGCACTATCCTCGACCAGATCGACACGATGACTGAGCAGCTCGGAACCTCGGTGCTGCTCATCACCCATGACCTCGGTCTGGCCGCGGAGCGCGCGTCGGAGCTCGTGGTGATGCACCGCGGCCGTGTAGTTGAAACCGGTCCCGCTGCCCAGCTCCTCAACGATCCCAAACACCCCTACACGCAGTCACTGGTCCGGGCCGCACCGAGCGTGGCGGCGGTCCGCCTCCGTCCGGGCGCCTACCACGAGGACGCCGCGAAGCGCACCGCTGTGGCGCAGGCAGCCTTCGAGGAGCACCAGGCGGACGCCGACTCCGTAGACGAGGCCGCACCGACGAACAACATCGTCGAAATTCGTGACTTGACCAAGATCTACAAACGCCGCGGCAGCTCCGAAGACTTCTATGCCGCAAAAAACGTCACCCTGGACATTCCACGCGGGCAGACGGTCGCCATCGTGGGCGAGTCCGGCTCAGGCAAGACGACGACGGCGCGTATGCTCCTGAAGCTCATCGAACCCACCTCGGGCACCATGAAGTTCGACGGCATGGACGTGGCAACCCTGGACAAGGCGCAGCTCGCCGATTTCCGCCAGCGCGTGCAACCTGTCTTTCAGGATCCGTACTCCTCACTGAACCCCATGTTCACCATCGAGCGGATCGTTGAGGAACCCCTCAACGCCTATAAACGCGGCTCGAAGAAGGAGCGCGCTGCCCGCGTACGCGAGCTCATGGACCAGGTGTCCCTGCCGCACAACGCGCTGCGGCGTTACCCTTCGGAGTTGTCCGGCGGCCAGCGGCAGCGCGTCGCCATCGCCCGGGCCCTCGCGCTGAAGCCGGAACTGATCGTCTGCGACGAGCCCGTCTCCGCCCTCGACGTGCTGGTGCAGGCACAGATCCTCAAGCTTCTGGGTGACCTCCAGTCCGAGCTGGGCCTGAGCTACCTGTTCATCTCCCACGACCTCGCTGTTGTGCGGCTCATCTCCGACTACGTCTGCGTCATGAAGGACGGCGAGCTGGTTGAAGCGGCGAGCTCCGAGGAAGTCTTCCAGAACCCGCGCCACCCCTACACCCGGAAGCTCCTGGCTTCCATCCCGGGCAACGAACTCAATATCGCCTGACCCCTCCTCCGAGGGCCCTTCTGTGGGAACTTTTGCGCACCTCCGGCGACTTCTGACGCCCAGAAGCCGCCGGAGCTGCACAAAAGTTCCTTAACGTACGACGGCGGCCGGCCACCTTCGCTTCGAAAGGTGACCGGCCGTCGTCGTACTTTTTCCTGAAAGATCTACTTCTGGCGGGTCTTCGGGTCCAGCGCTTCGCGCAGCGATTCGCCCAGCAGGGTGAATCCGAGCGCAGTGATGGCGATACACGCACCGGGCAGGAACGCCAGGTATGGATCCGAGGCCAGCTCCCGCTGTGCGTAGGTCAGCATGCGGCCCCATTCGGCTGTCTGCGGAACCCCGCCGCCGAGCCCCAGGAAGGACAGGGCAGCGGCGTCGATCACGGCTGTCGCAAGGGACAGTGTCGCCTGCACGATCACCGGCCCCACGCTGTTGGGCAGCAGGTGGCTCATGGTGATGGTGCGCTTGCTCAGGCCGAGCGTCTGCGCTGCCAGGATGTAGTCCGAACCACGCTGCGAGAGCATGGATGAACGCAGCAGGCGCGCGAAGATCGGCAGCTGCGAGGCACCGATTGCGATCATCACCGCGTAGGGCCCCTGTCCCAGAATGGCCGCGATACTGACGGCGAGGAGCAGGTTCGGGACGGACAGCAGAATGTCCACGAAGCGCATGATGACGCTGTCCACCCAGCCGCCCAATCCACCGGCAAGCAGCCCGAGCAGCATTCCGCCGGCCAGGCCGATCGCCGTCGAGATGACGCCGATCAGCAGCGACGCCTGCGCCCCCCAGATCAGTTTGCTGAGCACATCACCACCGAAGCGGTCGAGGCCCAACGGGTACTCCGCGAGTTCGCCGGGTCCGGGGATGTTGGTCGGGGTGATTTCCGTGCGCCCGGGCAGTGCTTCCCCGCCGTAGGGTGCAAGGATCGGCGCCAGCGCGGCGACCAGGAGGAACAGCCCGATGATGATCGCGCCGGCAATCGCCTGCGGGTTTCGGCGCAGCCGTCGGAACGCGTCTTTCCAGAGGCCGGTGCCGCCGCCCTCGGCGAGGCTCGGATCAGTGGTCGGAGAAGTTGGCCCGCCCGCGGCGGGAGGCAATATTGTGCTCATTGCACACGCACCCTTGGATCGATGACGGAGTACGAAACGTCAACCAGGAGGTTGATCAGGGCGTACAGGATCGCGATGAAGATGACGAAGCCCTGCAGCACCGGATAGTCCAGTTCAAAGATGGCGTCGCGGAGGAAACTTCCGATGCCGGGGAAGGCGAACACCGTTTCGGTGAGGACCGCACCTGAAATGAGCAGGCCGGTCTGCAGGCCAATGGTCGTCACGACCGGGAGCATCGCGTTACGCAGGATGAACCGGCTTCGGATTGTTCTTTCCATGAGGCCCTTTGCGCGGGCCGTCCGAACGTAATCGGCGTTCTGCACTTCCAGCACCGAAGCGCGCGTGATGCGCACAATGATGGCCAGCGGGATGGTTCCCAGTGCGAGCCCCGGAAGGATCAGGTGCTGGAAGGCGTCCCACGCGGCGTCGTACTCGCCCGTCAGGATGCCGTCCAGCACATAGAAATCCGTGACGTGCGTCGCGTTGATGCGCGGATTCTGGCGTCCATCCGGCGGCAGGATGGGCCACTGGATGGCGAACAGGTACTTGAAGATGAAGGCCAGGAAGAAGACCGGAACAGTGATGCCGATCAGGCTGAGGACTACCGAACCATGATCGACAAGCTTGCCGTAATGGCGGGCGGCCATATAGCCCAGCGGGATACCGACGCCGATCGCGAAGATCAGCGCCACCACGCTCAGTTCAAGCGTGGCCGGGAAGCGTGTTGCGAACTCTTCCAGTACGGGACGGCCCGTGATGATCGAGGTGCCGAAATCGCCCTGCAGCAGTTTACCCATGTAGGTGAAGTACTGGAGGAGGATCGGTTCGTCGAAACCGTACAGTTCGTTGACGCGGGCGACCGCTTCCGGGGTTGCCCGCTCGCCCAGCAGGGCTGTTGCAGGCCCGCCCGGCAGGCCTCGAACCCAGAGAAAAAGCAGGACCGAAAGTCCAAACAGGGTCGGAACGAGCAGGGCGAGGCGTTTACCAATGACGCGAAGCACGAGGTCCTTTCAACAGTGTGGCATCGAGTGGACGAGAGCAAACAAAAGCGGAGGGACCGATGGGCCGGTCCCTCCGCCAGAGTTGTTACTCGTTCAGTTCGATCATGTTGAAGACTTCGTCATTGACGGGGCTCGCCGGGTAGGAATCTACCCGCGGAGCGAACGCCAGGGACGGCGCCGGGTGCGCCAGCGGAATCGCCGGGTTGAACTGGGCGATCTGCTCGTTGATCTCCTCGTACGTGGCGGTCTGCTCCTCGCGGTCAGTCATGCCGCGAGCCTCGCTGAGTGCGTTGAACAGTTCCGGATTGTCGAAGCCGAACTCGGGCTTCTCCTGGCCGAAGAAGACGCCGATGAAGTTGTCGGTGTCGTTGTAGTCGCCGGTCCAGCCGAGCAGGTGGATGCCGTGGTTCTCGGTGCCCTGGATGCGGTCGAGGTAGTCAGGCGTCCAGACATCCGGCGCCGGGGTGACCGTGATACCGACGTCCTTCAGCTGGTCGCTGAGGTTCGTGAACACCTGCTCCGGAGTAGGCATGTACGGGCGGGAGACGTCAGTCGGGTAGTTGAACTGGACCTCGAAGCCGTCCGGGTAGCCGGCCTCGGCCAGCAGTTCCTTGGCGCGCTCAGGATCATACTCGTACGTGGTGATGTCCTCGTTGTAGCCGTCCACAACATCGGGGATGAACTGGGTGGCCAGCTGGGTTCCCTCGGGCAGCGTCTGGTCGATCAACGCCTGCTTGTCGATTGCGTGGTGGATGGCCTCGCGGACCAGCGGATCACTCAGCTCTTCGACGGCGTGGTTGATGCCGAGGTAGAGGATGGTGAACGGATCGCGCGGAACGATCATGAACCCTTCCTCCTCAAGAACGGGAATGTCCGCCGGGGAGACGAGGTCGAAACCGTCGACGGTTCCGGCCTGCAGCGCCTGGGTGCGTGCCTGCGGGTCATCGATGATGCGGAAGATGACCGTCTGGACGTCGCCCTGCTCGCCCCAGTACTCCTCGTTGGCGGTGACGGTGAGGTCTGCGCCGACGTTCCAGGAGTCAAACTTGAACGGACCGGTTCCCACCGGGTGGCCTTCCGCGTACTCGCTCAGCTGGGGAGCTTCGGAGGAACCTCCGATGTCATCGGCGTTGAACTCCTGCAGCGCGGTGGGGCTCTGCATGGCGAATGCCGGCAGGGACAGAGCGGGGATGAACCCGGCAAACGGCTTGGCAAGCGTGACGGTGGCCTCGAGGTCCCCGTTCACTTCGCAGGACTCATACACCGCAGCGTCCGGCGAATCAGCGAAGCCGCGGAACAGGTTGTTGTAGTAGTAGGACACCGACGGCGCCTGGGCCAGACCGGTGAAGTTGTACCAGCGGTCAAAGTTGAAGCAGACGGCTTCGGCGTTGAACTCGGTGCCGTCGTGGAAGGTCACGCCTTCCTTCAGCGCGAACGTGGTGGACAGTCCGTCCTCGGATGTTTCCCATGATTCCGCCAGCAACGGTGCCGGGTCTGCCGTGCCCGGCTCGACGCCTACAAGGCCCTCGAAAATCTGCCGGCTGACGCGGAAGGACTCGCCGTCGCTCGCGAAGGCGGGGTCAAGCGATGCTGGGTCGGACGAGGCCGCGAAGACGAAAGTCGAGTCGACCTCGCCCTCCGCCGCTGCGCCGCCGTCCTCTTCACGCTGGCTCTGGACGCAGCCGCTGAGCAGCAGAGCGCTGATTGCGGCGCCGGCAGTAATGGCGGCAGCGCGCTTCTTTGTGGGATGCGTCCCCCGCGCCGATGTGCTTGTGAACATTAAGTGCTCCTGATGATCTGTTACCTGGCGGACACGTCACTGTGCCCGGGCGGCGCACGGGCAGGCCGTGTTGCCTAATGTGACGAGCCTAACTCCCAGCGCGGGCGCATGCAGTATTTCCCGCCAGCAAGCGATCACGATTTGGTTAAGCGCCGGCACTTCCTAGCGTTCGGTGCACTGCCCGGCGGACACGGTTTCACTGAGCGCTGCCGCCTGTTCGACGACCGGACGGAGCTCCTCCAACGTCAGCGCGTACCCCACTGGCACATCAGCCGTGGATTTCGCAAAGATGACTCCGGCGACGCGGCCCTCCATGTCCAGAAGCGGCCCGCCGGAATTCCCCTGCTGAACGTTTGCGGCGAGCGTGTAGACGTCGATCGCCGTCGGGTCAGCACCGTAGATATTCTCGACAAGGACGTCGGACCGGTTCTGGATGCTTGCCGGCTGAACCTGGAACGGCCCGCCCGCTGGGTATCCGGCGAACGCCGCGGTGTCCCCGGTTTCGAGGTCCTCCCCGAGTGCAAGCGGCGCGCGGTCCAGGCCGTCCACAGCGATCACGGCGATGTCCCTCACCGGATCGAAATAGACAACGCTTCCCGGCACTGCGCCTGCACCGGGAACCTCGACGACCGGCTGGTTTACCCCTGCTACCACATGGGCGTTGGTCACTACCCGACCCGGCGCGACGATGAATCCGGACCCGGTTTGGTTCTGGCCGCACTGGTAGGCGGTTCCGGCGATGCGCAGGACCGATTGGGATGCGGTGGCGAGCGCCGGTGTGTCCACTGATGCATCCGGTACCGGAGCCGGGCTGGCCGGCGCCACACCCTCAAGAAGCGTGGGTATGCCGTCAGCAACGGCAATGGAGCGGATCTGCGCCATCCAGGCACGAACGGGCGACGGCGTCAGGGTGTCAATACTGCCGAGCACCTTCGACGATGCGATTGACTGGGAAAGGAAGGGCACGCCCATGGTGCTGATGCTGAAAGCCAGCATGGCAAGTACCAGCGCGGCCACGACGACATTGGTGGCCCCTCCCAGAAGGCGGTCGATGACGCGCACGGGAGCTGACCCGGCCCTGCTGCTGAGCGCGCGTCCCAGTCCCGCGCCGAGTGCCTGCCCGATGATGACCAGGAGCAGGGCAGTGGCGATCACCGCGGCGAGCCGCCAGGAGTCCTCGGATACCGACGCACTGACCAGCGGTATGGCGAAGAAGGCGGCCACTGCGCCGGCCGCGAACCCGATGATGCCGCCGAGGGTGACCAGGAAGCCGTTCTTCAGCCCGGCAATGAGGTAGCCAATCAGCATCAGCACCAGGATGATGTCCAGGAGGGTAAAACCGAACACGCCACTCCCTTTCCAGGAAGCGCTGCACTTCCCCTGCTGAGCTTTGATTCTACGGTCCCGCGCTGACAGTCCGCCGGGAAGGATTGGAGTGATTTCCCCTACCCCGTGGGCGAACATGCGTGTAGCAGGTGTCACAACGTCCTTGCGTACGGCAAGATGGGAAAAGACGGGAAACTGGCTGGTTCTGCATCATACAGAGGAGATTTCATGGATATCGAGGTACTGCGCAGGGCGCCCCTGTTCGCTTCACTGGGCGACGAGGTGTTTGCGGCGCTCACTGACGAGCTGACCGAAGTGGACTTGTCGCGCGGCGCATCGGTCTTCCGGGAAGGCGATCAGGGCGACCAGCTCTACTTCATCGTCTCCGGCAAAATCAAGCTTGGCCGTACCGCACAGGACGGCCGCGAGAACCTGCTGGCAATCCTCGGCCCCGGTGAGCTCTTCGGCGAAATGGCCCTGTTCGATCCCAGCCCCCGCACCGCCACGGCCACGGCTGTGTCCGAGACCCGCCTCGCCGGCCTCAAGAACGAGAATCTTCGTGCCCTGCTGGAAACCCGCCCCGAGGTGTCCGCCCAGCTGCTGCAGGCCCTGGCCCGCCGGCTGCGCCGCACCAACGAATCCCTGGCGGACCTGGTCTTCTCCGACGTACCGGGCCGCGTGGCCAAGGCACTGCTGGACCTCGCGGACCGCTTCGGCCGCCCTGCCACTGACGGCATCCTCGTAGCTCACGAACTGACCCAGGAAGAACTCGCGCAGCTTGTCGGCGCCTCGCGTGAAACCGTGAACAAAGCCCTGGCCGAGTTCGTCCAGCGCGGCTGGCTGCGCCTGGAGGCGCGCGCAGTCGTCATTCTGGACATCCAGCGATTGCGTCAGCGGAGCCGCTAGCCCCCCTTTGGGAACTTTTGCGCAGGTCAGGCGGGTCTACGGTTTGGGAACTCACTAGAGGTGCCTAAAAGTTCCTGGGATCCCGGGCGCCATCCCTGCCGGAGGAGTGCCTTCTTGACCTTCGCGACGACCCGCCAGCTGCCCTCCGGCAGGTCAAGGCTGTTCAGTTTCACCTGCGCCCACTCAACCTCTGCAACTTTGGCATCTCTGGCCATATCCTTGGCCTGCTGTTCGGGCGTCAGGTGATGCTCGCCGTCGTATTCGATGCAGACCCGGAACGCCTCGCAGCCGAGGTCCGTCCAGGCAACGATCACCCCGTTTGCGTCCCGTAGCGGACAGTTCACCGAGAATTCCGGCAACCCTGCGTCCTCCAGGATCAGGCGCACCAGACTCTCCGGTGGCGAGTCGACGCCGACGCGAAGCCGATCAAAAGCTGACCGCGCCTTCTGTATGCCCCAGCTCCGTCCGTGTGTTGCGATGAACCGCTCCAGGTCCCGTTTCGGGACCATTGGGATCCTCGGCGGGCCGAAGGAGCGGGTGTGTTCGCTGATGATCTGGTCGCCGGCAACCACCAGGTCCTCGAGCGGTAGCACCGTTGCCAAATCCAGCCAGGTTCGGGCGAGCGACGTCACAGGCAACCCGTCGATCTCAACAACGTCTCCTTCGGAGATATCGAGGCGATGGCCCTTGACTCCCTTCCTGCGCGGTCCGGCTGTCTGTCTACCACGGGACAAGTGCACCTGCTCGTGGGAAATCCAGTGCGGTAGGTGTATCCCGTGAATCTCTGCGGCGGTCGTATGCGAAACGAAACTCCCCGGCAGCAACTCCACGTAGGGTCGGCAGCGCGATAAAACGGGTTGGATAGCGCCGACGGGCACGCGCACTTCCCGGCTGGGGGTGGTCAGATCCTTCGCGCGCGTTCGGCTGATCGACAGGTCAGCGCTGAGCGCTGACCGCAAGGTGAAGGACCGTCCAACCAGTTCGTCGGGCAAGGGAGCGCGTTTGGGCATGTTCTATCTCAACGCATTCCCGAATCCTGTGCGCCGACTATCCACAGACGGTAACTTCTGCGCAGATCACGTGGATTCCGACGCCGGGAAGTCACCGTAGGTGCGCAAAAGTTCCGGATTGAAGCTGGACGACGGCGGCTACCGGCCGCGCTGCTCCGAGCCTTCCGTGGCGGTTGAGCACTCGACCTCGATCTTCGTTTCACCCTCGGCCTCAACGAGCCGGGGGGAGAAGACCTTCATCGGCCGCTTGTGGGAAAGATAGGCGATGCAGCCGCGCGAGGAGCCGATCTTCTCGAGGATGAGTTCAACCGCGGGCACAGTCAGTTCACTCAGCCCCCGGCCGACGGTGTTCGGCTGGTTGACTTCATCGCCGAGGGAGGTGGTATTGCGCTGCATGATCTCCTCGGCAGACCACCGCCACTGGCCCCACACGCCCTTGCTCGCCAACAGGGTGGGCTCCTGATTTACCGGCTGCGCCGCAGCAAAGTACCGCGTGTCAAAACGGCGATGGGCAAAATCCGGACTCAGCCAGGCGGACAGCGGCTTGATGAGGTCGGTGCGCAGACCGAGCCCCCGCTTCGCGAGGATCTCCGCAAACGTCCTGTCACCGGCGGCGATTGCTTCACGGGCTTCCATCCACTGCGGGTGGCGGGTGCCCTCGACAAGGCTCGATGCGTCCGGGCCGGCGAGCAGCACGCCGGTCTCCTCGAAAAGTTCGCGGATCGCGGCAATCACAAATCGCCGCGCAACATGATGATCGTCGGTTGCGAGTGCCGTTGCCCAGTGGGCAGGTGAGGGGCCATACCAGGTGACGGGTTCGTCGTCGTTCTCCTCCACGCTGCCGCCGGGGAAGGCCACCACGCCAAGCGGTGACTCCCCCCGACGGTAGGAGAGGTACACCTCGGTACCGACCGGAGCGTCACGGATCAACACGACCGACGACGCCGGACGCGGCTTCATTGGGGTGCGCTCGCCGTGATCAATCCAGCTGCGGGCGGCACCCTGCTGCTCTTCCGGGACTGGGAAGAGCCTGGTGCTTGAACGGTTCACGGTGACTAGATGAACTCCGCGATAATCTCGACTTCTACCGACGCATTCAATGGTAGTACCGCAACCCCGACGGCGGAACGCGCGTGGGCGCCGGCCTCGCCGAAGACCTGCCCCAGCAGCTCGGACGCTCCATTGATGACCCCGGGCTGGCCCGTGAACGTGGGATCCGACGCGACGAAGCCCACCACCTTGACGATCCGGCTGATGCGGTCGAGGTCTCCGATCTGGGACTTCACAGCCGCGAGTGCATTGACTGCGCAGACGGCCGCAAACTCCTTGGCCTGCTCGGCTTCTATATCACTGCCGACCTTGCCTGTAGCTGGGAGTTCACCATTAATAAACGGAAGCTGCCCGGAGGTGTAGACGTAGTTGCCGGAGACTACTGCGGGAATGTAGGCGGCCACCGGAGCGGCCACCTCGGGGAGGGTGATCCCGAGATCCTTCAGCCTGCTCTCTACCGCTGACACTGCTTCATTGGCGCTGGTCACGACGCGTTTTTCTCCCGTTTGAGGTATGCAACCAGACCGTTGCCGTCAGGCCCCGGAACCACCTGCACGAGCTCCCAGCCGTCCTCACCCCACTGGTCGAGAATCTGTTTGGTCGCGTGGATGATGAGCGGAATTGTGGAGTACTCCCATTTGGTCATGACTCACAGGGTAGCGCGTGCTTGTAAACTGGAGTACATGGCTGCTCGTAAATCTCCTTTCTTTGACACGGCAACCACCCTGGGGAAAATCATTGCATTTCTTGGAATCAGTGGATTGAGTGGGGTGCTTGCTGCCGGTCTCCTCGTGCCCGTGGCTGCTGCTGCCGGCACCGGCGCCTCCGCGTCCATCCAGTTCTTCGAGAACCTCCCGGCTGAGCTTGAGCGCGGTGCGCTCGCCCAACCCTCCAAGATCGTTGCCTCCGACGGCTCGCTGATCGCCACCCTGTATGAGGAGAATCGCCAGCCCGTGACGCTGGATCAGGTCTCCGAGAACATGACGGATGCGCTGATCGCCATTGAAGATGATCAGTTCTACAACCACGGCGGTGTTGACCTGCAGGGCATCATCAGCGCCGCCATCAGCAACATCAGCAGCGACACCACCCGCGGCGCTTCCACCATCACGCAGCAGTACGTCAACAACGTACTCATAGACGCCAGCATGCAGAGCGGCGGCGACATCACCTTCAGCGGTCAGAAAACCCTGGGCGACAAGCTCCGCGAAGCCAAGCTGGCTATCGCCGTGGAGAAGGAGCTGAGCAAGGACGAAATCCTTGCCGGCTACCTGAACATCGTGCCGTTCACCGGCAACACCTACGGCGTCCAGGCCGCCTCCAAGTACTTCTTCAACGTCGAGGCAAAAGACCTCAACATCCAGCAGGCTGCGCTGCTTGCCGGCGTGGTCAACGGCCCCACCTTCTACAGCCCCGAGCTCTACCCGGAGCGCTCGCTCGAACGCCGCAATCTGGTGATCGGCCGCATGCTGGAGACCGGAAAAATCACTCAGGAAGAGTATGACGCCGCCGTTGCCTCGGATCTCGGACTGAACATCACGCCGGTCTTGAATGGCTGCGTAGGCGCCGAGCAGGCACCCTACTTCTGTGACTATGTGACGCACCTGGTCCTCAATGATCCTGCCTACGGCGAAACCCGTGAGGACCGGGAGAACCTGTTGTACCGCGGCGGTTTGACCATCAAGACCACCCTTGATCCGCGCGCACAGGCAGCTGCGCAGACGGCCATCAATGAGACCGCCAACCGCGAGACCACCGATCCCGCCGTGGGCCACTCCATGGTGAGCCTTGAGCCGGGCACCGGAGACATCCTGGTCATGGCTCAGAACACGCGCTTCATGCCGGGTGAAACACCGGGCGACTCCGTTCAGAACTTCAATGTAGACGCGTATTACAAGGGTGATCCGAACAAGCCCATTGGCGGTCTCGGCGGATTCCAGCCGGGCTCGACCTTCAAGCCGTTTGTCGTGGCCGCCTGGCTGGAAGACGGCCGGTCGCTCAATACAGTGGTGGACGGCAGCAAGAAGGCTTACCCTGCCGGCGATCGCTGGGAGGCCAGCTGCCTGCCGCGAGGGTTCTACGAGATCCTCAGCGACGACCCGAATTACGAGTACGAGCCGCAGAACTATGGCGACACCAATTACGGTAATTACACCGTCCTTGAAGGCCTTGCGCAGTCCTACAACACGGTGACCTTCGAGACCGCCGAACAGCTCGATCTCTGCAAGATCCGTGACATGGCCTTCGAGATGGGCGTGCACAACGGGAAGAGCTCGGAGGGTGAGCCACTTCCGGTCGATGTCAACGTCCCGATGCTCATCGGTGGTTCGAGCGACGTCTCCCCGATGTCAATGGCAACCGCCTATGCCACCCTTGCCGCCGAAGGCCTCAAATGCGAGCCTCGGGCACTTGTTGAAGTGACTGCGGTCAACGGAGACACTTATCCGGTTCCGCCGGAATCATGTGAGCAGGTAATCCCGAAGGAAATCGCGCGCGGAGTGAACTACGCCACCCAGGCAGTGATAGAGCGCGGTTCGGGCCAGTTGCTTGAGTTCGGCGACATCCCCATGGCCGGCAAGACCGGCACCAATGACGCCCGCTCGCAGACCTGGTTCATGGGTTACAACTCCGCCATGGCAACGGCCTCGTGGATCGGTAACTGGAAAGAAGGCAACACGAGCCTTAGCGGAATGCAGATTGGCGGACGGACTTACCCGGAGATCGACGGTTCGCTGATCGCTGCGCCGTCCTGGGCCCGCTACATGCAGCAGATCCAAGGTTCCTACCAGCCCGAGCCGTTTGCTGACCCGCCGTCGAACATGATCAATACCAGCCGCCAGGAACAGCAGGACCAGTTATCACAGCAGCCGAATTCCAACGGGACAACCAACGGCACAACCAACAACGGTCAGCTGATTCTCCCCCCGGCACCCGGCGGTAACACCCTGCCCGTTACGCCCCCAGACAATTCAGGGAACAATGGGAACGGCAACGGTAATGGAAACGGCAACGGCGGAGGTAACGGCTGATCGTGGGGACAACCACAGAGGGTTCGCGTAACGGCGCAGCGGTAGCGCTGGGCATAACAGCAGCGGCCGGCGTCGCCACCTTCGGCTACGCAGCGTTCGTCGAGCGCAACCTCTTCGGACTTCGCAAGGAGAACCTCGCGATTCTTCCCCAGGGCAGCAGGCCGCTGCAGGTCCTGCACCTCTCGGATATCCACATGGTGCCCCGTCAGGCCGCCAAGACCAAGTGGTTGCAGGGCCTTGCAGAGCTGAAGCCGGACCTCGTGGTCAATACCGGCGACAACCTCAGCCACCCCAAGGCGCTTGCGCCCCTACTGGATGCGCTCGAACCGCTCCTCGAGTTCCCGGGTGTCTTTGTTCCCGGTTCCAACGATTACTACGCACCGCGGCTGCAGAATCCGTTCAAGTACTTCACCGGTCCCTCCTCAAGCAAGGCAGACAAGCCGCTGAAGGAACTTCCCTGGCAGCAGATGTTCGCGCGGTTCGGCTCCGCTGGCTGGGTTGATCTGACCAACCGGTCGCAGTCGGTTGCTGTTCGCGGCGTCCGGCTGGATCTGAGCGGCGTTGATGATCCCCATTTGGGACGGGACAAGTTCGCCGGCTTCCCGGCGGGAAGCAGTACCGCAGGCGAGGCACCCCACCTTCGTGTCGGCGTCGCCCATGCCCCGTACCAGCGTGTCCTCGACACCTTCACCGACGGCGGAGCAGACCTGATATTCGCCGGCCACACACATGGCGGACAGGTATGCGTTCCCGGGTACGGCGCCCTCGTCAGCAATTGTGATCTGCCCACCTGGCGTGCCCGTGGTCTGACCCAGTGGGAGCACAACGGCCGGGCAGTCCCGCTGAACGTGTCAGCGGGAATCGGAACCTCGCGGTTTGCGCCAGTCCGTTTCGCCTGCCGCCCCGAAGCAGTATTACTGACGCTCACGTCACGCTGAGCAACGGGTCCGCGGTGACGGTTCCCTGACGAGCGCGTCGCGCACGGTCTGACATAGGATTGTTGCTGGGGGACACGAAAATTTCGGCTCCCTCGAATCTTCAACTTTCGAGAGAAGTACATGCCGACGCAAACAACGCTGTGGGAGTCTCTCAGGCGCCTGTACCCGCACCTCAAGCCGATCATTCCGCGACTGGTTCTCGGCCTTTTTGCCGCGCTCGGTGCCAGCGTCATGGTGCTTGCCATCCCGCAGGTCTTCCGGGTCCTCGTCAATGACGCCCTGGCGGAAGGTCAGGCGAGTTCCACCGTGTGGATCGCATCCGGGATTGTCCTGGTGCTCGGAGTGCTCGAGGCTGTCTTCGTTGCCCTGCGGCGGTTCTTCGTCATCAATCCTGCAACCACGGTAGAAACCAACCTGCGCACGTCGTTCTACCGTCATCTGCAGAACCTCGCGGTAGCCTTCCACGACCGTTGGGGCAGCGGCCAACTGCTGTCGCGTGCCATGTCAGACCTCAACCTCATGCGGCGGTGGATGGCATTCGGCGCCATCATGCTCGTGGTGGACGCAATCACGCTGACCGCGGGCGTGGCCATCATGTTCTTCATGAGCTGGCCCCTGGCCCTGATCTTCCTTACAGCGGCGGTACCCGTGATGATCTACGGATTCCGCTTCCGGACCTCCTACAGCAGGGTCTCGCGCAAGAGCCAGGACCAGGCGGGTGACCTCGCCACCACCGTCGAGGAGTCCGTCCACGGTATCCGCGTCCTGAAGGCCTTCGGGCGGAGCCGGGAAGCCCTGGACGCCTTCAGTGACCAGGCCGAGGAACTGCGTGAAACGGAAATCCACAAAGCCAAGAGCCTGGCCACGTTCTCACTGATCGTGACGCTGCTCCCCGAACTCGCCCTGGGCGCTTCGCTGGTCACCGGCATCCTCCTCGCTGTCAACGGTGACGTCACCATCGGCGGACTGGTCGCGTTCTTCGCAACCGCCGGCGTGGTGGCGGGGCGCGTCGAGTTTATCGGCCCGCTGCTCGCCATGACGTTCACAGCCAAAACGGCAATCGACCGCCACTACGAGGTCATGGAGTCTGAGAACACCATCACCGGACCGCCTGATCCCCGCACCCTCACCGATCCGCACGGCGAAGTAACGTTCGACGACGTCTCCTTCCGTTATCCCGATGCGAAGGACACATCCACTTCGGTCATAGACGGAGTCAACCTCACGCTGAGGGCCGGCGAAACCATGGCTCTGGTGGGAGTGACCGGCTGCGGCAAGAGCACCCTGCTCCAACTGGTACCCCGCCTCTACGATGTCACCGGTGGAGCTATCCGCATCGACGGGATCGATCTCCGCGAGTTCTCTCTGGAGGAACTGCGCCGCCACGTAGCGGTGGCATTCGAAGACACCACACTGTTTTCCAACTCGGTCCGCGAAAACGTACTGATGGGTGTGGACGCCCAGGACGACGACGACGCCATCCTCACCGAGGCGCTGGACGTTGCGCAGGCGCACTTCGTGTATTCGCTTCCCGAGGGCGTGGATACGCTCATCGGTGAAGAGGGACTCAGCCTCTCCGGCGGGCAGCGCCAGCGGCTGGCGCTCGCCCGGGCCATCGCGGCCAAGCCGCGGGTGCTGGTCCTCGACGACCCGCTGTCCGCGCTCGATGTGCGCACGGAGGAACTTGTGGAGGAGCGCCTGCGCGAGGTCCTCGCGGATACCACCACACTGATTGTGGCCCACCGCCCCTCCACAGTGGCGCTCGCCGACCGCGTCGCACTCATGGAGAACGGACGCATCTCCGAGGTCGGTACCCACACCGAACTGCTGGTCCGCAGCGACCACTACCGCTACGTCATTGCGAGCCTGACCGAGGAACCCGTGGATCTGGACAGCGAGCTGGAAGAGCTGGAGCACAACGACCAGGAGGCCCGCGCATGAGTGCAGCACCGAAACAGGAGAAGCAGGAAAAGCCGAACAGGCGCACCCGCGCGGGCCAGCCGCCGTCGGTCATATCTTCAGGAGTCTCCAACGAGGACGACGTGATGCTGGACCGGGCACAGAACAAATCGGTGCGGACACGGTCCTTCAAACTGCTCGGCTCCCTGATCCGCCCCAACCGCCGGCAATTCATCTGGACCGCGTTCCTCGTGGTCTTCTCCCAGATCGCACGGGTGGCCGGGCCGGCGATCATCGCCTTCGGTATCGACCACGCTCTCCCCTCGCTGCTGCAGGGCGAGTCCGCGCTGCTCTGGGCTGCGGGCATCACCTACCTCATCGCGGCCGTACTGGCAGCGACCCTCACAGCCGGCTACGTCCTCGCAGCAGCCCGGCTGAGCCAGGAAATGCTGCTGGATCTCCGCCTGCGCGTCTTCCGGCACACCCAGCGGCTCAGCCTCGAGTTCCACGAGAAGTACACCTCCGGGCGCATCATCTCCCGCCAGACCTCGGACCTGGAAGCGCTACGCGAGCTGCTCGACTCCGGCGTCAGTTCCCTGGCGTCCGGCCTGATGTACATGATTTTCACCGCTGTCACCATCTTCGTGCTCGACTGGCCCACCGGATTGCTCCTTCTGGTCGCGGCTATCCCCATGACGTTCCTGGCGCGCTGGTACCAGAAGCACTCGCAGATCGCCTACCGGTCATCGCGGGTGGTGTCGGCGAAGCTGATCGTCCACTTCATCGAGACCATGACCGGCATCCGTGCGGTCAAGGCGTTCCGCCGCGAGAAGGTCAACGCAGACCGCTACGACGAGCTCGCCGAGGACTACCGCAAGGTGACGGTGCGCTCGATCAACCTCAACGGCGTCTTCCAGCCGGGCCTGGTCCTGATCGGCAACGTGACGGTGGCCGCGGTGCTCCTGTTCGGAGGCTTCCGGGTGCTTGGCGGATCGCTCGAGGTCGGCGCGCTGCTGGCACTGCTGC
Organism: Arthrobacter vasquezii; assembly: GCF_029455255.1. Classification (NCBI taxonomy): domain Bacteria; kingdom Bacillati; phylum Actinomycetota; class Actinomycetes; order Micrococcales; family Micrococcaceae; genus Arthrobacter; species Arthrobacter vasquezii. The sequence continues at coordinate 103,096 of NZ_JAROKN010000007.1, forward strand.
TGTACAGCAAGCGGTTCTTCCAACCGGTTGACCAGATGGCCATGTTCTACAACTCGTTCCAGTCAGCAGCGGCGGCTCTCGAGAAGGTGTCCGGGCTCCTGCAGGAAGTACCGACGGTGCGCCCGCCGAAGAACCCCGTGCCGTTGAAGGACGCGCAGGGCCGGATAGAGTTCGACGGCGTTGAGTTCCGTTACGGGGATGGTCCCGTCATCCTGCCGCGCATGGACCTCACGATCCCGGCCGGGCAGACGATTGCCCTCGTCGGCCAGACGGGCGCCGGTAAGTCCACTCTCGCCAAGGTCATCGCCCGGTTCTACGACGTCTCCGAAGGCAGCATCACCCTCGACGGTGTGGACCTGAGGCAACTGTCCCCGCAGGACCTGCGCCGCGCCGTCGTCATGGTGACGCAGGAGGCGTTCCTGTTCAGTGGGAGCGTGGCTGACAACATCGCCCTGGGCAAGCCGGAGGCGAGCCGCGAAGAGATCGAGCAGGCCGCCAGGGCTGTAGGAGCACATGAGTTCATCACGTCGCTGCCCAAGGGCTACGACACCGATGTGAACAAGCGCGGCGGCCGGGTCTCCTCGGGGCAACGGCAGCTCATCAGCTTTGCCAGGGCGTTCCTCGCGGACCCGGCGGTCCTGATCCTGGACGAGGCAACGTCCTCGCTGGACATCCCCAGCGAACGGCTGGTCCAGCAGGGCCTGCAGAAGCTGCTCGGTAACCGGACCGCGCTGATTATTGCGCACCGGCTCTCCACGGTGGAGATCGCGGACCGCGTGCTGGTGGTGCATGATGGCGCGATTGTCGAGGACGGCACACCCGCTGACCTGATCAGCGGCAACGGCCGTTTCGCCACCCTGCACGCAGCCTGGCAGGACTCGCTCGTCTAGCGCTGGTCAGCGAGCTGCTGCCCACGGACCGCTAGTTCGTCAGGGACGCCGTTGTCCGTTATCCTTGAGAGGTTGCTTTCGGGGCTTCTCGGAACAGCTCAATCGGGGTGTGGCGCAGCTTGGTAGCGCGCGTCGTTCGGGACGACGAGGCCGCAGGTTCAAATCCTGTCACCCCGACCACAGAAGAAAAGGTGCCCGCAGTTCACACTGCGGGCACCTTTTCGTTTCTGCGTCAGACGCGGTGAAGCGTCACACGAAGCGAGGTCAGACGAACGTCCGGCCGGTCAGCCGCTCGTAGGCTTCGATGTACCGGGCGCGTGTCTTCGCGATAACCTCGGCGGGCAGTGCAGGCGGCTCTGACACACGGTCCCAACCGGCGTCGTCGGACGTGAGCCAGTCGCGGACAAACTGCTTGTCGAAGGAGGGCTGTGACTTCCCCGGCGAGTACAGGGCCGCGTCCCAAAACCGCGACGAATCCGGCGTCAGCACCTCGTCGCCGAGGGTCACTTCACCGGAGCGGGACATTCCGAACTCCACTTTGGTGTCCGCAAGGATGATGCCGCGATCCAGTGCAATCGACTCCGCACGGGAGTAGATATCGAGCGTCAGCGAGCGCAGCTTCGCGGCGAGATCATCCCCCAGCATCATGACGACGGCGTCATAGGTGATGTTCTCGTCGTGCTCGCCCACCTCAGCCTTGGCGGACGGGGTGAACAGCGGCTCGTCCAAACGGGAGCCGTCCACCAGGCCTTCCGGCAGCGGCAGCTCACACACGGTCCGCGACTCGTTGTACTCGAGGAGCCCGGAACCGGTCAGGTATCCACGCGCTATGCACTCCACGGGGTACATGTCCAACCGCTGACAGATCATGGCCCGGCCGTCAACCTCGGCGGGAACGTCGGTGGAGAGGACATGGTTGGGGATGCCGGCCAGCTGCTCGAACCACCACAGGCTCAGCTGGGTCAGCACGCGTCCCTTGTCCGGGATCTCGGAAGACAACACAAAGTCGTAGGCGCTGATCCGGTCACTGGCGACCACCAGCACGCGGTCATCCTCGCCCGTCACGGGTTCATACAGGTCCCGGACCTTCCCGGAGTAGATGTGCCGCCAACCCGTAAGTTCCTGTGCCATGCCTATACCCCGCCCGTCTGTGAACCCGCCGCTGAACCAGTCACTGAAGCCGGCTGTGACACCACAACCTCGCCCCGCGCGGCCTTCGCAGCAATATCAGTGCGGTACTGGCCGCCTTCGAGGTCAAGGCGGCTCACGCCGTCGTACGCTTTGTTGCGCGCTTCCTCAAGATCCTTGCCCAGTCCGACGACGGCAAGCACCCGCCCACCGGCTGACACCACCGAGCCATTCGCGTCCAGCGCGGTGCCAGCGTGCAGCACGGAAACGCCATCCAGGGCAGCCGCGTCCGCGAGACCACGGATTTCATCGCCGGTGCGCGGTGAATCGGGGTAGTTTGCTGACGCGAGGACCACGGCGACCGCGGCCTGCGAAGACCAGTTCAGGTTGTCGACCGTGTCCAGTTCCCCCTTTGCGGCAGCGAGCAGGACGCCGCCCAGAGGGGTCTTGAGCCGAGCCAGCACGGCCTGCGTCTCGGGATCACCGAACCGCGCATTGAATTCGATCACGCGGAGCCCGCGCGACGTGAGCGCGAGCCCGCAGTACAGGACCCCCGTGAACGGTGTGCCGCGGCGTGCCATCTCCTCGATGGTGGGCAGCGCAACGCGCTCAATCACCTCATCCACCAGACCGGACGGCACCCATTCCAGCGGCGAGTAGGCACCCATGCCGCCGGTATTCGGTCCTTCGTCATTGTCGAAGATGCGCTTGAAGTCCTGTGCCGGGGCAAGGGGCACCACGCTGGTGCCGTCCGAGAGGACAAACAGGGACACCTCGGGGCCGTCAAGGTATTCCTCGATCACCACCGAGCCGCCGGCGCCAAAGCACACCTCGGCGTGCTCAAGGGCGGCTGCCCGGTCCGACGTGACCACCACGCCCTTGCCCGCGGCGAGGCCGTCATCCTTGACCACATACGGGGCACCGAAGGAATCCAGCGCGGCTTCGGCTTCGGCTGCAGTTGACGCGACCTTCGCCATCGCGGTAGGAACACCGGCAGCCGCCATGACCTGCTTGGCGAAGGCCTTCGAGGCCTCGAGCTGCGCCGCAGCCTTCGTGGGTCCGAAAACGGGGATGCCTGCTTCAATCAGCGCGTCGGACACACCGGCAGCCAACGGAGCCTCGGGGCCCACAACCACCAGGTCCGACCCCAGGCGCGAGGCAAGTCCCGTCACGGCAACCGGGTCATTGGCATCGATGTTGTGCACGGGGACATCCTGGGCCATTCCGGCGTTACCGGGAGCGGCATGCACCTCGCCCACGAATGGATCGGCGAGGAGCGCTCGGACAAGGGCGTGTTCGCGGCCTCCAGGGCCAATAACGAGAACCTTCACAGTAGTTCAGGGTACTGGGTCCTCCCCCACCCAACTACTGGCCGCAGAAACTGTGAAGTCAGCCGGCACGTCCGGAATACCAATACACCGGGCCTGTCTCTCCGAACACCCAGTATGAAAGCCGTTCGCACGTCCAGCCGCTCCGCCTCGACCCTAGCCATGCTCGCGGGCATACTCGCGGCCGGGCTGGTCCTCGGTGTGGCCGAGCTGATCGGCGCGTTCTTCTCCACGCGGTCGGCACCGCTGATTGCACTGGGCTCCACGTTCATCGACTTCACGCCGGCCTGGCTGAAGGACTTCGCGATCGACACCTTCGGTACCAACGACAAGCTCGCGCTCTTCGTCGGCATGGCCGTCACCATCATCATCCTCGCCGCGATCCTCGGCTACCTGGCCTGGCGGCGCTGGATCCTGGGTGTGGCGGGTGTCCTCTTCATGGGCGCCGTCATGGTTGCCGCCGTCGTCTCCCGTGCCGGTGCATCCGTAAGTGACGCGATCCCTTCGGTGATCGGCACCCTGGCCGGGCTGGCAGCGCTGCGCTTGATGATCCGGAAGCTGCATTCGGCGCAGCCACAGACCGAGACCACAACCAACGACGACGACGGCGCCTTCAACGCCGGCGGTTCCCGCCCGGTGGGTGCCAGTACAAACGCCAGGACTTCCGTCAGCAGGCGCGGGTTCTTCGCGGCAGCGGGCGTTACCGCCGTCGTCGCCGCCGCTACTGCAGCGGGAGGCGCCGTCGTCAGTGGAATCCGCAACACCGTCAATGTTGCCCGTGAACGCCTGAGCTTCCCGGCACCCGCCAGCCCCGCGATGCCGGTCCCAGCCGGTGTTGATGTAGACGTTGACGGAGTTGAGCCGTGGCTGACGCCCAATCCGGAGTTCTACCGGATTGACACAGCCCTGCAGGTTCCCACCATCGACGTGGACACCTGGGAGTTGCGCGTCCACGGCATGGTGGAGGAGGAGATCCGCATCAACTTCCAGGACCTGCTGGATTCGGAGCTGATCGAACGGCACATCACGCTGACCTGCGTCTCCAACCCGGTGGGCGGGGAGCTGATCGGCAACGCCAAGTGGCTCGGCTACCCGATCCGCGAGCTCCTTGCACGCGCCCGTCCCACCGAAGACGCTGACATGGTCCTGTCCACCAGCACCGACGGCTTCAGCGCCTCCACTCCCCTGCCCATCCTGCAGGATGAGCGGGACGCCATCCTCGCAGTAGCCATGAATGACGAGCCGCTGCCCCTCGAGCACGGCTATCCGGTGCGCATGGTGGTCCCCGGGTTGTACGGGTACGTTTCCGCCACCAAATGGGTGATTGACCTTGAAGTGACCCGTTTCGCGGACGCCACGGCTTACTGGACGGACCGCGGCTGGGCTGAGAAGGGCCCCATCAAGACGCAGTCGCGTATTGAGGTTCCGCGGCCGTTCGGCAACGTGGCTGCCGGCACCTTCCGGGTGGGCGGCACTGCCTGGGCGCAGAACCGCGGGATCGACACGGTGGAGGTCCAGATTGACGACGGCCCCTGGGAGGAAGCGACCCTCGCCGCCGAATACACCGTGGACACCTGGCGGCAGTGGACCCACGAAGTGCAGCTCGAGCCCGGTTCCCACCGCATCCGCTCACGAGCTTACGATCCCGACGGCGTCCAGACCGAAGAGCGCGCCGATACCGTTCCGGACGGCGCATCGGGCTGGCACACGGTCCAGTTCTCAGCGGAGTAGGACAGCCCCCTATCCTTGTGCCCATCGGATGACCCGTTCCCTCCGGTGGGCACAAGCTACATCCGCCTCGACGATGCGTAATACTGGAACCATGCCCTCCACCTTTACCTCCTCCAGCGCGGTTGACCTCGCGGTCCTGGAGCGCAACGGCTTCATTGAGTCCCGCCACATCGGCTCAGCCGTGGTCCTCGCAGCGGACGGCTCCACCGTCACGGAACTCGGTGACGTCAACGCGCCGATCTTCCCCCGCTCCACCCTGAAGCCGTTCCAGGCACTGGCTGCCATGCAGGCCGGCGTCCCGCTCCGCGGAGCCCAGGTTGCGTTGGCAGCTGCCAGCCATGTCGGCAGTTTCGAGCACATGGACGTCGTGAAATCCATGCTGAGCGCCGCCGGAGTCACCGAGGAGGACCTGCAGTGCCCGGCTGACTGGCCGCAGGACGAGGAAGCCCGACACTCGCTCATCCGCAGCGACAAGGGCCGCCAGCGGGTAGCCTTCAACTGCTCCGGCAAGCACGCCGCCTTTCTCTGGGCCTGCACCGAAAACTCGTGGGACCACAAGACCTACCTGGACCGCAGCCACCCGCTACAGCAGCGCATCGCCGCCATCATCGAGGAATACACCGAAGAGAAAGTGGAGCACTGGGCAGTGGACGGCTGCGGCGCTCCGCTCGGCGCCGTTTCACTCACCGGTCTCGCGCGGGGAATCGGCAAGATCGCCAAGGCCCCCAGTGACAAGAACGCCGATGCCCGCGCGGCCACCATCGCAACCGCCATGCTGGATTATCCATGGGCGGTCCACGGCCACGGACGCGAGAACTCGGTAGTGATGGAAGACCTCGGGATCCTGGCGAAGAACGGAGCCGAGGGCGTCCTCGTCATGGCTACGCCCACCGGCGTGTCCATGGCGCTCAAGATCCTGGACGGCAATATCCGGGCGACCACACTGGTAGGGCTCACTCTTCTGGCCGCCTCAGGTGCCCTCGAGGCGGAGGCTGTAGCACCGGTACTGGAGAAGGTTGTGCAGCCCGTGCTGGGCGGCGGCGAGCCCGTCGGCCAACTGCGCCTCGCCGCTCCGGTCATGGCGCTGCTGGACTAACCATGGCGAGACGGCGTATCCCACCCGCGGACGGCAACGCTGCAGTCCGCGCGGTGGCCGCCGGCAGCACCGACCGCACAGAACGTACGACGGCGGTTCGCTACTCCCTGGAGGAGCTCGCCTTCCGCGCACCCGGCAACAGCGTGGAAGTGCGCGTCCCGCCACTGGGCGTGACGCAGTGCGTCGAAGGTCCCCGCCATACCCGCGGAACCCCGCCCAACGTCATTGAGACCGACGCTGACATCTGGCTCGCCCTCGTCCTGGGGACCCTGACCTGGGCCGAAGCCCTCACCTCCGGCGCAGTCGCGGCATCCGGTCAGCGGGCGGACCTCTCCGCGCTTCTGCCACTGTTTCCGCAGGAACCGCCCGGGCCTGCGACAGGCCCGGCATGATCCTCGAGCGCCACCATGCCACGCAACCGAACCTCGTGGTCCGGGGATGGCGTGGCGCGCTCGCTGCCCTTCGCCGGCAACCGGCGGAAGCCTGGGTGGTTGCCGGTGTTGTCACCGCCCTGTACACGATCTTCTCGGTCACTCAGTGGAACCGGTTCGACACCCCGTCCTGGGACCTCGGCATCTTCACCCAGCTGGCCAAGGCCTATGCGGGGTTCGACGCGCCCATCGTGCCGATCAAAGGTCACGGGTTCAATCTCCTCGGCGACCATTTCCACCCCCTGCTCGTCATCCTGGGACCCGTGTATGCGCTCTTCCCGTCCGGATTGACCCTGCTGGTCTTCCAGAACCTGCTGGTGGGCTGGTCGGTCCTGATTCTCACCCGCCTGGCCGTGCATCATGTTGGGCGCGTCCCGGGGCTCTTCCTTGGAGCCGCCTACGGCCTGTCCTGGGGCATCCAGGCCGCCGTCGCTGTGCAGTTTCATGAGGTGGCGCTGGCGCTGCCCCTGCTGGCGCTGGCGTTGGAGGCGTATATCGAGGGCCGGCTGCGCACGGCCGTCGTCGCGGGCGCACTGCTGGTCTTCGTGAAGGAGGACATGGGGCTGACCGTCTTCGCGTTCGGCCTGGTGCTGGCCTGGCGCTTCCGACGCCGCTACCAGGCCGGCCTGGGGCTGGCAGTCTGGGGGCTCGCGTGGGTGGTCCTGTCAGTGAAGGTCATTCTGCCGGCACTGAACACCGGCGGCACGTACGACTACTCCGATCGCATCGACGTAGACGCGCTCCTGGCCAACCCCGTGGGCACCGTAATCACCATGATGACGGTCGTGGAGAAATACGAGACCCTGTGGCTGCTGTGCCTCGCCGGCGGGTTCCTGTTCCTCCTCTCGCCGTTGGCCGCAGTGCTGCTTCCCACCCTGATATGGCGCTTTGCTGCGGGGAATGAGTCCTACTGGGGGCCGGACTGGCACTACAACGCCGTTCTCATGCCCATCCTGTTCGCCGCGCTCATTCATGCGATTCTTCGCGCCCGCGAGAGCAGGCGCGGCTGGCTGCGCTCCTATAGCGCCGCCGTCGTGCCGGTGGTCAGTGTGGTGGCGCTCATGCTGTTGCCCGGGCAGCCGCTGGCTGCGCTTGCGAAGCCGGAGACGTTTCAGCAGTCGCCGCGCTGGGATGCGGCGCACCGGATGATGGACGAGATTCCATCCGGCGCAGCGGTTGAGTCCGGCGTGTTGCTGATGCCGTACCTGGTGCCGGAGACCGAGGTGTATTGGATCGGCAATGAGAACCCGGCGCCTGACTACCTGGTGGTCGACGCCGAGGACTGGAGCTGGGGGCCCACCCGCCCGGCCAGCGCGGAACAGCACGCTGAGGAGACCTATCCGGGCGAAAATTACACCTTGGTCTTCGATGAGGCCGGGTACCAGCTGGTCAAGCGGGAGACCTGATCCCGGTAGCCTTGAACCATGAGTTCGCAGCAGCCTCCAGAGCGCCGGCAGGTCACCATTCGACGGGCGCCGAAATTCGGTCCGTTCATGGGCCTCGGTGCGTTGATCGGATTCATCGCCGCGCTGATCGTGGCCTACACCGGCCCGGCTGACCCCACGCTGACCCGCGAGTCCGTCCTGGGCTTCTTCACTGTGGTTTTCGCGATTCCCGGAGTGCTGATCGGTGGTCTCCTGGCGCTGCTGCTCGACCGGATCAGCGTACGCCGCATGAAGCAGGCGACGGCGGAGCGCACCGACGACGAATAGCCCGGCAATCCAGCCTCATTACGCCGTGAGAGAATGGCGTAATGGTGCGCGGTGACGGACAGCTTTCCCATGATCTACTTCCCGGCGAAAAAGGCCCCCAGGATGCCTGCGGCGTCTTCGGAGTCTGGGCCCCCGGCGAGGAAGTCGCCAAATTGACCTACTACGGGTTGTATGCGCTGCAGCACCGCGGCCAGGAGTCAGCGGGCATCGCCACCAGTGACGGCACCCGGATCAACGTCTACAAAGACATGGGCCTGGTGTCCCAGGTCTTCGACGAGGCCACGCTGAACACCCTCACCGGCCACATTGCGGTGGGCCACTGCCGCTACTCCACCACCGGGTCCTCCAACTGGGCCAACGCGCAGCCCACCCTCGGCGCCACCGCCGTAGGCACCGTTGCCCTGGCTCATAACGGCAACCTCACCAACTCGGCCGATCTCTACCAGACCGTCCTCAACCGCCATGGGAAGCCGCGCTCCGGAGAGATGGCGCAGGGCAACACCTCGGATACAGCCCTGGTCACCACCCTGCTGGCCGGGGATGACGGCCGCTCCCTCGAAGACACCGCCATGGACCTCCTGCCCACCATTGAGGGCGCGTTCTGCTTCGTGTTCATGGATGAGGGCACCCTGTACGCCGCACGCGATCCCCACGGTGTCCGTCCGCTGGTGCTTGGCCGGCTGGAACGCGGCTGGGTTGTTGCCTCGGAGCAGGCTGCGCTCGCCACCGTGGGCGCCAGCATCATCCGTGAGATTGAGCCCGGCGAGTTCATCGCGATCGACGAGGGGGGCGTCCGTTCCCGCCGCTTTGCACCGACCACGCCGGCCGGTTGCGTTTTCGAGTACGTCTACCTTGCCCGGCCCGACGCCTCGATTGCCGGCCGCTCGGTCTATGATTCGCGCGTCGAAATGGGCCGGCAGCTGGCCCGGGAGAACAAGGCGGAGGCCGACGTCGTCATTCCGGTTCCGGAATCCGGCACACCTGCCGCCGTTGGTTTCGCTGAGCAGTCCGGGATTCCGTTTGCCCACGGATTCGTGAAGAACGCGTACGTGGGGCGCACCTTCATCCAGCCCAGCCAGACGCTCCGCCAACTGGGCATCCGGCTGAAGCTCAACGCGCTGGAGTCCGTCATCAAGGGGAAGCGGATCATCGTGGTTGATGACTCCATCGTCCGCGGCAACACCCAGCGGGCCGTGGTGCGGATGCTGCGCGAGGCCGGCGCCGCCGAAGTCCACATCAAGATCTCCTCCCCGCCGGTGCGCTGGCCTTGCTTCTACGGCATCGACTTTGCCTCACGCGCAGAGCTGATCGCCAACGGCGCGGCAGTGGATGAGATCGCCGCGTCGATCGGCGCAGACAGCCTGGCCTACATTTCCGAGGACGGCATGATCGAAGCCACCAAGCAGCCGCGGGAGCGGCTCTGCACGGCGTGCTTCACCGGGGACTACCCGATCAAGCTTCCCGAGGAAGACCGCCGCGGCAAAAACCTCCTTGAGCGGGCTGATCCGGCCGAAAAGCCGGGCGCCACCGGCTGCGATCCCGGGCCGGGCAGCGAACTTGAGACCCTCCTGACCGAAGCAGACAAGAAAGAGCGGGTATGAGCTCACCTGACCCCATCACCTATGCAAGCGCCGGAGTAGACGTCGAAGCCGGCGATCGGGCGGTGGAGCTCATGAAGGACGCCATCAAGGCCACCCACACAGCCAATGTTGTCGGCGGCGTCGGCGGTTTCGCGGGTCTCTACGATGTCTCGAAGCTGCTGACGTACCGCAAGCCGCTGCTCGCCACCTCAACTGACGGCGTGGGAACCAAGGTTGCCATCGCGCAGGCCATGGATATCCACGACACCATCGGATTCGACCTGGTGGGAATGGTTGTGGATGACATCGTGGTGGTTGGGGCGGAGCCCCTCTACATGACCGACTACATCGCCTGCGGCAAGGTGGTCCCTGACCGCATCGCAGCTATTGTGCGCGGAATCGCCTCCGCTTGTTCCGTCGCGGGAACGGCCCTCGTGGGCGGCGAGACCGCCGAGCATCCCGGCCTCCTGGGTGAGCATGAATATGACGTCGCGGGCGCCGCCACCGGCGTCGTGGAAGCGGACGCACTGCTTGGCCCTGACCGGGTGCGCGAGGGCGATGTCATCATCGGCATGGCGTCCTCCGGCCTGCACTCCAACGGCTATTCGCTGGTCCGCCGGGTCATCAACCAGGCCGGCTGGGCACTGGACCGGCAGGTCTCGGAACTCGGGCGCACGCTCGGTGAGGAACTCCTCGAGCCCACCCGCGTCTACGCGGCCGACTGCCTGGACCTCGCCCGGCATTTCCCGCTCGATTCCGACGGCGCCGTCCACGGTTTCAGCCATGTCACCGGCGGAGGTCTTGCCGCCAATCTCGCGCGCGTTCTGCCGCGTGGACTTGAAGCAACCGTGGATCGCTCCACCTGGTCGCTTCCGCCGGTTTTCAGCCTTGTGTCCGAGCTGGGGAGCGTACCGCTGCCGGATCTGGAGCGCACGCTGAACCTTGGTGTCGGAATGGTGGCGGTCGTTTCCGCCGCAGGAGCCGACAGCGCTGTTGCACGGTTGAACGATCGCGGCGTTCCCGCGTGGGTCATGGGCCAGGTGGCACGCGCTTCCCATGAGAGCACCGACGGACCTGATTATGTGCAGGGTGCAAAGGGTGTGGACGGCGGCTCCGTGCGGCTGGTCGGTTCCTACGCCTGATCTTCTTCGGGAGCCCCGCTCGGCGCTGTTCCGGGCGGGGGCCCCGAAACTGTCCCAGGGCGGCGGCTACCGAGCCGCATCACAATTCCCGGGCACAACAAGAACCAGCGGCCTGACGTGATCGTCGTGGCCGCTGGTTCTCAACGTCTTATGCGAGCGTTCTGCTCAGAAGAGGAGGTTATCCGATGCGGCGGGTGCCGCCGTCATCCTCTTCATCATCAAACTGCTCCGCGTATTTATCCTCATACGCCGAATAATCCGGCTCAACCGGATCATCATGGCGGGAGGCACGACTACCGGTTGCCTTGAGCTCGCGTTGCAGCGCCGAGTAGTCCGTGGACGGGCTGAAATACTTCATGTCCCGTGCCTGCTTGGTGGCTTTCGCCTTCTGACGGCCGCGCCCCATGGCGTGACCCCCTTTTTGCGTCGATCCGGAGGTGGTCGCCATGGCCAACAAAATAACGGCGTAGCGAGGCCCCGGAGTATCCGGTTAATGTGTCGTATGTATAGGTTACATGGTTTCTCGGGCCGAACGTGCGGGCCCCACCGCCGGATGGAGCCGGAGACCCAACGAAGGTCTGCCTCCATGCGGGAAAAGCCCATTGTTAGCTAGAGTCGTGGGGTAATCATGACCATAGCCAGCCCGCCGTTCCGGCAGGCGCATGAGGGGGGCAGTTCACTATGAGTGATCAGCCGGACACGCCGGAGGATGACAAATCGGCATCGGCAGACGCTTCCGTTCCGGAGCCCGAGATCCTCAAGGCCGAGGACGTTCACCTTGCGGATCCGGATGTCTCCGGGGATGCGGTGGAACCTACCCTCAACACCTCGGCCGAGGATGTCCGGCTCATTGAACCGTCCCTTGGAGCGGCGGAAATCAGCGGGGACGCAGCCGAAGCCGCCTCCTTGGATGATGCGGCTGCAGAGGCCGCGCAGGTAGCGAAAGAAGCAGAGGACGTCGGCACACTGGTAGCCGGCCCCCGTCCCACCGAGGACCCGGCTGAGGCTGCCGCGCCGGCGGGCACTGCGCCTG
>NZ_JAROKN010000080.1:0-9379 GCF_029455255.1 Arthrobacter vasquezii
GAGGGTGAATCTGACGGGGCCGGGGAGGTTAGATGCGCTGAGGGCTTCCGTGAAGTCAGGGGCGGGGATCTGCACCGCTTCCGCTGCTCGCATTCGTGCCCTGCTGGTGAGGCGCTTCCATTCGTGCCATGTGAGCCAGGAGGCCGCTTGTGCGTAGTTGGCTGGAATCAGGGAGCCGCGTGTCTTGTTGTGCTGTGCTACGGGTTCCGTTATCGTAAGTGTCACGGTAATACCCTCCTAGTGGGGGTTACTAGCGCTTAGAGAGATAACTCCCGGTAGCGCATTCAATTGAGAAATATGAACAGACACTTCGCGGGTTCCATATGAGGATTGCAGCCTCGGGACCTGCGTTTTGTCGTGTCCTACCACAAGTTTAACAGGTCAGCACCACGCGCAGGTCATCGTATGTGTCGCGCTGTGGAGAACTGCTTTCATAGCCTTTGTCTGGCCGGGAATGTCCGCGACCAGGAACCCACTCTTCCTCTAGGCTGCTTTTCCTCTTGCACCGAGCCTGACGTAGGCCGCGAGTGTCCTAGTTCACCTGCCACCAACTCATGCGGGTCTGGAGCCTTCACAGTCAAAAGATGACCGTCGCTCCGCTCCTATCAATCTCTCCGCTAGCGCTACGAGATGGATGGCGATGAGAAAACCCTTTAAGGATTCGATTACGAGGGTTTGGTCTGTACCTCACCAGGGGATTCTGGGAGGTCGAAAGGTCGCCTTTGGTCTTTATCTTCTTAGGGTGACATTTTCGGCGTTTGTCTCACTATGTGGACACTTCTAGAGTCTTGCAACCGTAGGGATACGGGACACTCTGGCGAGACAGTTTGTTGCCCAGGGGTTCAAGTGCCGGCCTGTCTCGTATCCTTGTCTTCCAGCGTGGCAGTAGCTTCTGTGAGTGCCGGGAGGGTTCCGAGACAGCGCTTAGGATCGTTCCTGACGAACCGGGCACCGCAGAGGGAGGAACCGGGAGGTGGAGGGCAGGGGCTTGCCTGATCTTTCAATCAGGGCAAGCTGTGACTCCGCGTCGGTCGGACGGTCGGTATCGGTTGGGCCATTTCTGGCGCAGCTAGGCAGGGCGCATTACTTCCCCGCAACGGCGGCATGTGCGCGTGGCTCTGGCAGCGAGATCGGTGTGACACATACATGTCGCTACTTAAGGTCGTGGCGTTCCTTCGATTCCGGGGATTGCTCGCTCCGGTGATGGACCCTGACCACGCGCTCGACAATGGAACCGGCTCTAACCCGGTATGTGCGGCTGTGAACCGCTAGGTTTTTTGATTCGTCCACTGAGGGACACGCGGGACATCCTACCCGCGTGTTGCGTGACTACTCTTTGGCCTGAGTGCTACGCTTCATCTGAAGTTGTTTACTACAGACGCAATAATCCCCCGCCGGTTGGCCCTAGCGGGGGATTAGTCATTTAACGGGCGTGTCGCGTGGTGTACGGGCATCTGCCGGGGCCGGCTCTAGTGTGGGGACGTGAGTACTAACCGCCCCTCCTGGACGATTACAGAGGCCGCTACGCGCTGTGGTGTGAGTAAGTCCACTATTCGCCGCTATCGGGAAGACGGTAAGTTCCCGAACGCCTGGAAAGACTCGTCCAAGCCTCCGCAATGGCGCATTCCCCTTGAGGATCTTCTGGCGAACGGTCTAAAGCCTGTGGATACGGCTGAGGCACCCTCTGAGCAGGCCCTGAGTGCGCCCTCTGAGCGCGAACGTGAGCTAGAGGCACTACTAGCGGTTGAGCGTGCCAGGAGGGAAGCAGCCGAGCGTGTAGCTGATATGGCTCAGGCGTCCGTGGAGGATCTGAGAATGGCTCTACGCATGTTGGAGTCCGCGCCTGTGAGACAGGCTGAGCAAGTTCCTGAGGTGCCTCTGAGTCAATCCCCTGAGCAAGTCCCTGAGCAACCCGCTAAGCGGCGTTGGTGGCATTTCTGATTTGTCGCGTAAGGTGTGAAGCTCCAACGCAAACGGTCTAGGAAATATGGGGATCCAATGAATGACAGCATCGACATTATGAGCTTGACCATCCGTGAAGCTGCCGCACTCGCTGCCGAGCGTGGAGTCAGTCTGAGTAGCCTGCTGAACAACCTCTGAGTTAACGCAGAGAGCGCCCCGCCTGTTTCAGGTAGGGCGCTCTCTTTGTTTGTGGCGCTGGACGGTCACTGAGGGGAGATTCTTCCTCTCTCATCCATCATTCCGTGCTCCGGTCGAAAGGGTCTAAACCCCCGGCGGTGATGTTGACGCCTGAACCCTCAGACGTACCTGAGGGGAATCGTGAGGTGGTGAGTGCGCCCATTCCTACGCCTGATGAGCGCGGGGCCGTCAGAGTAGAACATGCGCCCATCCCACTTAATCCGCATGGTGTTTGAGTCCCATTCCTGGAGCTGGACTATTGCCCGTAGTTCCTCCAGTAGGTCAGTCCTGCCGGGTTCCTGCTGTAGCTCAGTGAGCTGATAGGAGACGTTGGCAGGGTGCGTAGAGCTGTAGCTGTAGGTAGTCGCGCCGGCTCCGTCGAGTGTCCAGACTTCTACCGTGTCTGTGAGCCTCACGCTGCACGCCGCCTGTAGAGGTTCAGGACGTGACGCTCAAGCAGGCTGAACCCGGTCAGGGTGGCGCCTGTCTCCGAGTAGTCGCCGGCTGAATACTGCCGGGATTGCTCAGCGTTCACGGTCCATCGAGTCGTAGCCGAGACGATGACAGCCCTCAGGTCAGCGTTAGGCTCACCCTCCAGGAAGCCGCGGCCTCGTGTGTACGAACGGACGAACACAGTCACCAGAGGCGCGTGTGTCTCCGCTAGTTTGATCGTGTCCAGGTCGCCGTCACGGTCGAGTGCCGCAGCGACTTCCTGAGCGATCGAACGGGTTACCGGCTCAGGCACTGGCTCCGGTTCCGGTTCAGGTTCCGGCTCTGGCTCTGGCTCTGGCTCTGGCTCTGGCGCGTTGGGGTCCACTACTGCCACCGTGACCGGGTAAGGATCTCCGATAGGTGAGTAGTAGGCGTCTACGGCTTTGACTTTGATAGTCCAGGTGCCGGCGGCTGTGGGCGTTCCGGTCAGTTTGGTGAAACTGGCCGTCAGCCCGGTAGGGAGTACTGAGCTGGTATCGAACTCCCAGCTTGTGCGCCCTGTAGGGTGCGTCAGCCCTGCCGCCGTTGCGAACTGTAGCGCGGTGTAGTCCACCGCTACGTTGATATTGAAGTCCATTTGCTACCTCCGTAAGTAAGGGCAGGTGGGAAGCAATTTCCCACCTGCCCAAACAGCCGATTAGTTAGACGGCGGGTACGGTCAGCGTGACGATAGCCTCAGGGTTCAGCGGCGCAGCATCGACGCGGTAAACCACGCGGATAGCCTGCTGATCGAAGTCACCGAAAGTCTGATCCAGGACGGTAACAGCCGGTGCAACATCGGTAGCTACGGCGATCTGTCCGAAGTCCACCAGAGCGGAACCGGCGATGCCGTTCTTGATGATGACCGGGATACCGAACAGGACGTAAGTGCCGGCCTGAGTGGGGTCAGGCTGGAGCAGGTAGCGGCCGTCCGTGTCCTTGAGCTTCCGCAGGCTGATGAACTCAGCGGAGGTCAGTACCCACTTGGAAGTGCCGAGGTTGGAGTTAGCGCCGAGAGCGAGGCCCTGAGCATCCATGAGGTTGTCCAGGGTCAGGTCAGCGGTAACCGCGAGGTTCTGCACGCCTTCGTAGGCGAACAGGCCGCGAGGTGTGGTGATGCCGTCGCCGGTAGCGCCGAACAGGTGAGCGTCTACGGCCTTAGCCACGTCCGAGACAAGGCGTTCACGGAGTGCGGACTCCAGAGCCACGACAGACTGACGCGCCAGCTCGTTGCTGAACTTGGTCATGGTCTTGAGTGACTTCATGGTGCTAGGCATGAGGGTTACCTCATCGAACAGCACGTCATCATCTGCGATCAGCTCGTTCGGGCCGTACCACTCAGGGACAGCGCCCGAGGTGATCTTAGGCAGGCGAACGGGGCCGGCGGTGGGGATGATGCGGGGGCCGGCTGCAAGGAACTGAGACGTTTCCTGGAGCGGCTGAATGAGCATGGTGTGTACGGTTTCCTGAATCAGTTCAGGGGAGTTAGCGGCGTCGAGAGCCATGATGCGTTTCCTTTGATAGGGCGGGAGTGATGAGTTGCTCTGAACCGCCAGGATTCACGCTCTAGCAATACCCTCCAGGGGTATCTACTAATGCAATCCTAGCATGTGTGCTATAAGCCAGCGTTTCGACGTAGGAGGCCGCTCAGGGAACCGCTGGACGGTGTAGCCGTTGCGCCCTGAGGAATGACGCCTGAGGGCTTCCGTGAGGCCAGATGGGGCTTAGCTGTCAGGAGCGCGTCTATGGCCGCTGAGAGGGCGTCAGGGTCATCTAGGAACGCCTCGTCATAGGGGAGGTCAGAGGCGTCCTGTAGGCGTCCTGACTTCTCGACCAGGGCGACGTGCAGGCGCTTGCCTAGTTCTTCCGTCTTAGCTGCACGCTGCCGGTATTTGGCCGATTCATCACGCAGCTTCTGGACGTAATCGAGAGGGAACGTCTTAGGTTCTTCCTCTGCCGGCTCAGGTGAAAGATTTCTTTCAGGTGCGTCATTTGGCGCAGGTGTTACCTCAGGTACCACCTTGGGGTCTTCGTGGGCGGTTACGGCTGGAGCGCCAGGAAGTACCTCTTCGGGCGTTCCATCGGCGGCGATCAGTTCAGACATTGCTTATCCTTTCGGTACGTTCTTGAATGTGGGGACGGGATGACACAGACACCCTTTATGGCGGTGCATAGATTGGCCTGCCGGATAGACAAAGCCGTCTTTGTAGAGCCACCGGCAAAGCTCACAGGCCCCGCTGTCTAGGCCGCGTGTGTAGCCCTCGATCTGCTTGTAGCCCTTCATGGCCTTCTGATAGCCGTTGCCCGCAGCCTCCATAACCTCCGCTGTAGCCAGCCGCCTAAGCTGCATAACCGTGTCCAGGTCAGAGGCCGCGATAGTCGCCACGGCTTTCTGGAGTCCGTCAGTGCTCGCTACGGTCTGGAGGCCCTGGAACGCTGGAACCGCCAGCCCTGCCTGCTGGAAGTAGCCGGCCAATGTCAGCTCTGAGATAGCGACTCCCTTAGCCTGTGCAGACACCAGGAGCCGAGTGGCCGTCACGCTGAACTCGTCAAAGCTCAGCGTTCCGGTCATGTGCTTAACCCAAAGGCCCTCGATGAGATTGGAGGTTTTCTCACCGAGGGCCGCTACGTTGGTTTCATAGGTCATACGAGACTGCTAAGGTCCGTTGCCGCCTTCTCCAGAGCCTCAGCACGGCGGCTGTCCATGATCTTCTTGATGCGCGTCGGGTCGTAGCCCAGCTCGTCAGCCAGCAACGTCTCCAGGGGGACGCCGATAGTCGAGAGCTTGAGCGCCGCGTCCGCTGCTTGTGCAGGCGTACGGGTCTCCGGGTTTGCCCAGACGGTCTCTACGTCCGCTTCATACGGGTCTACGCCGTCACGAACAGCCAGGATGAGAGCCGCGATCCAAGCGAAGTCGCCGCCCATCATCGAGATAGCCCTACGTGCGTGAGACACCAGAGACGCCTCAGAGGAACGGATAGCGTCAGCGCCCGGTGGCTGATCGTTGGGCAGGCCGAGGTAGTGAGCCGGCAGTGCCTTGATAGCTCCGATCTGCTGAATGAACAGTGAGGCCATTTCTCCGTAGCCCGACATGTCAGCCTGTGCGAACTGGCCGAACTTGCCGCCCTCAGCCTCATTCGTCCAGACACGCTTAGAGTCGTCGCCGTACGGGTTGATGGGGTTACCCTCGTCATCCTCGACAATCTCCATGCCGGTAGCCCAGCGCCGAGGCCGTGCATAGTCCTCAGAGGTCACCAGTGCATCCAGGAGGATCTTGTTGAGCGCGTCCGTGAGGTCGAGAATGCCGCTCATCTCGCTCACGCCGTCGAAGTCCAGGAGCCGGTCACGGTTCAGCACCTGACCAATCGGCGGGACACCGAGCGGGTTAGAGACGTACTGAAATTGCTTCCAGTCATGCTCTGCTACGTGGTCGATGTTTGAGGTCTTCGTCTCCGTCTTGTACGTGATGATTTCCTCAGCGCCGTAAACGGTGCAGTAGCCGTGACCCTCGTGGATCCACCGCTTCATGCCTACGGTCACTTCTCGAGTTGCAGGGTCACGTAGGACTGTCATCTGCCGGGGTGACTCGACCGTGATGCGGACACCGCGAGGGCCTGCCCAGACGATGACGTAGCCGCGCCCGTAAGCGAGTGCGTCACGGATTACCTCATGGGAACCCTCGACCATGCCGTTACGCCGCCAGAGCTGCCAGAGCGCCGTGTCAGGAGCGCTCTCAGGTCCACCGATACGAAAGCCGGTCAGGTTCAGCCGGTCAGCGAGAGACACCACTGCGAGCTTGGGATAGTTCACACAGACGGACTGGAGCCGGTCACCGAGGGCCTTCTTGGACTCAGGAGACAGGAACGCCGCGGCCTGCTCACCGCGCCAGTACTTGTCTAGCTTGTCCAGGCGTGGCTGCTCGTTGGTCAGCTTGTCGTGCAGTTCAGTTAGGGTGCTCAAAATGCGTACGCTCGTTTCTTCTTAGTCTTTGTGGAATGCCAAACAGCACGGTCAGCCGCAGCAATAGCCGCCACCGCCGCGTCAATCTTTCGGGGCGAATGTTTCTTGTCTTTGGACACAACCGCGCCCATTGTCGATTGAATGGCAACGCAATTAGAGAAATGCCGAGTTAATCGACTATCCCCGTCATGCGTAATTCCCTCAGTAGTGAGCAATTGATAGAGCCGATCAGTTGCCGGGGCCATTCTTACCCGGTGCGCTGTGTTGTATTCCAGCACCCGTTTTTCTCCGTGCTTCTTCTGCCATTGCTCAAGCTCCGAGCGCCAGCCCCAAGGGTCAGCGTTCAGCTCCACCACATCGAACTGACTGAAAGCCATATCTACGTGGTCGGTCACCTCTTGCCGTGGAACCCTCCAGTTCGGATCTCCAGGGTTCTCCCAGAGGCCAATGACGAACAGGTGAGGCTTTTCCTCGACCGTGCAGGCGATTAGCGCCGTGCTGTCACCAGAGGCCGAACCGTCAAAGCCGAGCGTCACGCGCTGCTTGTCAGGGACGATCTTCTGAGGGTCAGCCCTCGACTCAAACAGGCCGAACGGGAGCCATGAGTTAACGCCGGTTACCCACTGGCCTAGCCTGAGCTGACGCGCCGCAGGTTCACGTAGCGTCTTCATCACTGCTTCAATGCCGGCCTCAGTGAGGAACGGGTCTTTGCAAGCCAGTGCAGGGTTAGCGATCCTCCAGGCGTCACGGTCCATCACGTCGCAGCCCTCAGGAGCCGCATACTCCTTGAAGTAGAACTGAGGGTCTTCCCCAGCTCTCCCGTGCTGTACGAGACGCCACATGATCGACTCTTTATCTGCTGCCGGCGTCGAGATAGCCAGGGTCAGAGACTCAGGACGCTTACCCGCAGCGGACGTGACAGCTTCCCAAACAGCCTCAGTGACTACGTGCAGCTCGTCCACGATGAGCAACGATGGGTCATAGCCGTGAAGCGCTCCAGGCTCAGCCGGCAGAGGGATGAGTGAGGCGTCATTCTCAGGAAGATAGAGCCGGTCACTGAACACCTGAATACGCTCACTGAGCGCAGGGTTAAGCTCCACCATCCGCTTAGCTATCTTGTACGTGAGCATGGCCTGACGCTGGTCAGAGGCCACCACAAGCACCTCAGCGCTAGCCGGTCCAACGAACATCTCAGCAAGGGCCAGCATCGCCGCCAGCCCCGTCTTGCCTTGACCTCTCGGGCAGGAAACTAGGGCCTGTAGGACGCCAGGAGCGAACGCACCACGCACTATTTCCTGCTGGAAGTCCCTCAGTTTGACCGGTTTACCAGCGCCGACACCCTTAGGAATCACCAGATAGTCACGGATGAACCGCAGCCGCCGGCCTGCCCTGTCACGCGGATAACCCTTGAAACTAAGCGCTTCTGCCGTAATTGCTTTCTTCGGTCCTGCCGCCACGATTCACCTCCTATGTGTTACTAAAAGTCTGCCTCGCCTAAAGGGTCAGGAGCGGAGGGCGTTAACCCTTTAGGCGCAGGGTCATTTCCTATTTGTTTTACCGGGTCTTGCATTTCCTGCTTTGATATTACAATTCCCGCAAAGGACTTGAATATCCACTAATCGAATTGGTAAGCCTTTTGCTTTTCTTTCCCATGCAATAGGGAGGTGATCGGCTTGGAGGTCATTACGGGAGTTGCAGGCAGTGCACCAAGGCTGTAAGGCTCTTGCGCGTGCCGATAAGCGCGCCCATGCCGCGTCGTAGCCTCTCTCGACCGTGGAGCGTGTCTTAGGTGCCGGCTTGAGCTTGTGCTGGTCGCAGCGTGGGCCTTGAGCTATCTCTCCGCAGTCGATGCACGCCTGCCAGCTCATAGGACGAACACACTGCCCCTCTTGCGCTTGGCCTGTAGCGCTTTCAGTTCAGCCTCAACAGCGTCATAGTCGCTCTCCAGGCGTGCCACGTCATCCTCTAGGGAGACGCATGAGGCGGTGAGGTCAGCTATGGTCTGGGTCTGCTGGTCGATGATCCATTGCTTGATGTGGGCCTGACGCTTCCAGTACTTGTAGGCGCGTCCGTGCTCAGGTTGGTCAGGTGTGGTCTGCCCTAGTTCAGGGGTTCCCCATTTGGTGCGGTGTGTGTCGGTCACTGGTTGCTCCTGGGTACGACTGAGGCCCCGATCCAGTGATGGAGTCAGGGCCTCTTAGGTGTGTGGTGGTCGAAGGGTTCAGAGCGTCGAGAACCGGCTCAGGTTCTTTACTGCTGTCTCCCCGGTGGGATCTTTATAGATGCGTCCGGTGTAGAGCTGATTCTCTGGGCGGTTGTCTGCCATACGTTCCAGCTCGTGACAACGGCGCTTATAGAACTCAGCCATGCGCCGGTAGTACGTCACGACTTCCAGTTGTTCCGGGGTCATCAGAACGGTGCCGGTCCGGTCGAGTCCTGCATGGGGCCTGTGTCGTATTTGTCCCAGCGGGTATCTCGCATGGGTGCGTTGCCTGCCCAGAGCCAGAGGTCAGAGGTGCGTTTCTGCTCCATCGGGTAGTCATGCTTCGTGAGGAACCCTGACGCCTCAGCTTGCCGCCAGTGCCTCGCAATTGTTCGCTCATTCACGCCGAGCATGTTGGCGAGTGTGGCTTTGCTGATGGAGATATGACGGTCACGGCCTGAGAGGTCATGCATGACTGTGAGGGTGAATCTGACGGGGCCGGGGAGGTTAGATGCGCTGAGGGCTTCCGTGAAGTCAGGGGCGGGGATCTGCACCGCTTCCGCTGCTCGCATTCGTGCCCTGCTGGTGAGGCGCTTCCATTCGTGC
>NZ_JAROKN010000081.1:0-9318 GCF_029455255.1 Arthrobacter vasquezii
GCCTCGCAGCGATGCGCGCGCCGCTGGCGGATGCCAGCGAGCTGATGGGCCTCGCCGGGAAGCTGTGGGCGGCGGGCCAGGATGGCGACACGGAACTGTTCCTGAAACTCGATATCCAGTTCCACCACCTGGTGCTCTCAAGTTCAGGTAATGAGATGTTCGGCAAGCTCAACTCGCTGGTTGCGGAAGTGCTGACCGGGCGGACGCACTACGGAATGATGCCGGACCATCCGCATGAGGAAGCACTGCAGATGCACGTCGATGTGGCCAGCGCCATTCAGCGCGGCAATGCCGTTGACGCGCACGCAGCCATGCTCGCCATCATGGAGCGCGCCATGACCGAGATGAGCACCCTCTGGGACGAGGCGGCGCACACGTAGAGGCTGTTTGTTGCTCCTGCTTCAGCGGATGTTATTTGCCGCTCAGGCGGAGAGCGGGCGGGCGGTTCGCATCGTCGTTGCTCCGGCAACGATGAGCAGCACCAGCAACCCCGCTGACCACGCAAGTCCGGAGTAGCCGACCATCGACAGCACCAGACCGGACGCCGCTCCCCCGAACGCACCGGCGAGATTCATACTGAGATCGGTGCGGCTTTGGATGCGTGCGCGGGCCGCTCCGGTGACGAGGTCCGCGACCAGTGCCGAGCCGGAGACTGTGGAGGCGCTCCAGCCTAGGCCGAGCAGAATCAGGCCGATGGTCACGAGCACAGGGTCATCTTCGCCGAAGGCCACGGTGACCAGCGCAACCGCGAACAGTGCCTGGCCGATCAGGATGGTACCCACGCGGCCAACCCGGTCGCTCAGCCAGCCGAACACCGGTGAAAGTGCGTACATGCCGGCGATATGGAGACTGATGGTGAGCCCGACAATGGTGAGCGTCACGCCGTGGTTCACCAGGTGGACCGGCGTCATTGACATCACGGAGACCATGACTGCGTGGCTGGCCGCAATCGATCCGATGGCGAAGATCAGGGCTCCCCTGCCGCGCACCATGCCGGGCGCGTCGTCTTTCGGGTCCGACGGCGTTGCCCGGCTGATGAGGTAAGGATCCGGCCGTAGGGCGATCAGGTAGACGATCGCTGCTGCAAGCTGCGCACCAACGGCGATGAGGAATGGTCCCGTCAGCTCGGGCATGCCAAGCGTTTCGGCGACCACCTCGCCTGGTCCGATGAGGTTGGGGCCCAGCACTGCTCCGACGGTGGTGAACCAGACCACCAGCGACAGGTCCCGCCCGCGGTGCTCGGGACTTGCCACGTCGGTCGCAGCGAAGCGGGACTGCAGGTTGACTGCGGTGCCGACCCCGAGCAGCGCGAAGGCCAGGAGCAGCAGCGGAAACGATCCGAGGGCGGCCGCACCGATAACGGTGAGTGATCCCGAGGCAGCGATGAACGCTCCGGTGGTCAGGGCTGCACGCCGGCCGAGCCGCTGCGCCAGCCGTGCCAACGGGATGGCGCTGGCTGCCGCGCCGAGGGTGCTCAAGGTCGCAGCCGTGCCGGAGAGCGCCTCTGAGCCGGACAGTTCGGCGGCCATGACGGCGCCGATCGAGAGAACGGAGCCCATGCCGATTCCGCCGAGGATTTGAGCCGCAATAAGGACCCGGACGGTGTGGCGCTGGATGGCAGGAAGATCAGGCGCCGTCGTCGTACTGTTGCCGGCCGGAGTCCTGCTGGAGGTGGGCATGGACTCAGGGTATTCGCGTGTCGGCCGTGAGCATAGTGGAAGGCTGGGATCTGCCCAACCGGGGGTGCTGCTGTATATGGTAAGCAGTATGACTATCTCAGGATCGGATGGGCCGGACAACGATCACCAGCGGCCCGAATCGGCAACAGACAAGACGGTGGAGGCGCTCGGGAAGCTCTCGGAAGCGCTTGAAGTAGTGGAACATGCGCGGGGGCTGCTGTATGGATTCCATCGCTTGACGGGGACGGCGGATCTCGCTTTGGGCGAGGCAGTTGACCTGCTGCGGAAGGCGGGACATGAGAGCCTCGCCGAGGAAGTGAACCGGGATGTCCTGGGGAGGAATGTCATCGAGGGGCGGTGGACGTTCCAGATCGTGGAGGACTATGACGACAACTATTACGCAGAGTTCAAGGCGATCGAAAAGCGTGCGCGCGATGAGCTTGTGGAGGGGAAACGGCACCTGTTTGAGGCGGAAATGAAGGAAGACCGCCGGACGCATGGCCGCGCTCACCATGAGGCGCTGCCCCCGGAAGCCAACCAGTAGAACCAACACTGAAGGAGCACTTATGTCTGACGAAACTTTGGGAAGCCCGACGCCGGAGCCGCAGGGCGGTTTTGCACGTGACCCTGAAGAGTGGGTGACCGGAGATGAACCGATGACTGACGCTCAGCGCAGCTACCTGGATACGCTCGCGCGGGAAGCCGGGGAGGAAATCCCCGCGGACATCACCAAGGCGCAGGCGTCGGAGCACATCGACCGGCTGCAGAAATCCAGCGGACGCGTCGGTGGCGGATCTGACGAGGCGCAGACCGGCGGGTAGTGCCGCCTCGGGCTTGAACGACGCAAAGGAGGGCGGTTTCGCCCTCCTTTGTCATTCTCTCGACGTTGGCTGCTTTCCCGAGTAGACCATGTATTCAGCGGTGCGATGATGGCGGTATGAGCAACGTCTTCCTGAGCGGTCAACTCGTCTGCAGGGACCGACATGAGGCGGCGATCGTTGCGCAGTTCCTTCCTCTGCACATCGAACTCACGCGCGCTGAGCAAGGCTGTCTTTCCTTCGAAGTGAACGTTACTGAGAACCCGTTGGTGTGGCAGGTTGACGAACAATTCGAAGACGCCGCCTCATTCCGCGCTCACCAGCAAAGAGTCAGCGGGAGCGCCTGGGGCAGGGCAACCGGTGATATTGCTCGACGGTACGAGATTGTGGGTTTGTAACCGAGCACAACTCGGCTCCGATCACTGAACTTCGGCTCCTGTGAAGTCGACCCGCAGGAGGATTGCAGGTAGATGTGATCGAATCCAACAGTTCTGGCCTTTGGCTCAAGCCAATCTGCAGGCAACCCCCGCGCCGGCCGGTTCTTCTTCCGTGAGCGCGAGCAGGTCTTGGTCCGTACACTGACGCACAACGAGTGGAAGATCCATTCCTCTAGCTTGCCGGATTTTGATCAATGGATGAGGCGATGGCTCGTGCTCACCTCGCCGGGCCACCGGGCGTGCGGGCGGGCCCTGGTTCGCGTGTTTTCCACCAGATGATGCCGGTGATGAGAACGAATGCCGCGCTTGGAATGAGGAGGGTTATCGAGCCTGTGGCATCTGCCCGGCTGTTAAGTTGACCGGCCACATCGACGTGAAGCGTTGTGGCGAGAACGAGTCCGGTGATGTTGTAGAGGCCGTGAAGGACGACAGCTGTCTCAAGTCCTCCGGTGCGCCAGGTGATCACCGCCATCGATCCGAACAGGACCAGGTACGAGGTAAGGATGTAGGGGTCAAGTGAGCCGTGAAAAAGGGAGAACAAGACGGTCGGGATGATGATGCCGATGACGGTTCCGAGGCGTGCGCTGCGGGACCACCCACCCACGACGCGGAACATAAAGCCACGGAAGCCGTATTCTTCGCCTGCCGCTGCAAGTGGTGTGAGGAGCGTACCGATCACGAAGTAAGCGATGAGATCGATCATCGTCCAAGCGACCGGCGGACTGGGCATCATGAGGGATGCCAACGACACAGTGATGACCACCAGGGGGCCGAAGACGAGCAACGCCCGACTGAAGATGCCGAATCGGAAGCGCCCGGTCACGGAGTGCAGCGAGCGGAACGGAATTCCGTAGAGCAGGCGCTGTAGCAGCATGCTAAAGGGGATGAGCGCGGCAAGGGAGAGGGCGCCGGCGGCGTGCTGAAGGGGCGAGGAGCCCGTCCGCCCAAGGAGTTCCGTGTCGATGAGGCGTGCCCCCGTCAAGGACAGTTGCGCGAAGCAGACGAGCCCGACGAGTAGCAGGATGATGGCAAAGATGCCGCGGAGAATTCGGCGTTTTTCTCCCGCATAGACGCGGTGATATTCGACGGTGGGCGGAACGCGAGGAATCGTCGCGGGAGCATCCTGCTCGCCAAGCCAATTCAGGGTGGTGTGCTGCACAGTAGGTTCCTTTCGGGGGGTTTCAGCTGGCAAGTTCGTCGATCCAGCTCGATCGCATCCGCAGCGCTCGCTCAGCACTCCCGATGACAGTGGCAAGTCCGATGAACAGGTTGGCTTGGATGGGGAGTTGTATCGGTGAAGTGAAGGTTCCGATGGAGTCGGCGACGAGAGGGATCTGGGAAAGAGATCCGATGATTTGCGGCACTTCGACGCCCAAGCCGACGATGACGAGCGCGGTGGAGATGGCCCCGATGACGCGACTCGTACCGGGGTATCGGTGATGGAACCGGGCGCGACGTCCTTCTGCGGAAGCGGGGTCAGGAGTGAGTTGCTGCTCGGTTCCGTCTGCGCGCACATAGTGGCAGCGTTTGAGTCCGAAACCGTTGATTGCGACCTCGATATGACCGTCCGGCACCCCAAACCGGGTCGGCAGCTTCGCGTATGACCGCAGCGAGCCGTCAACGTAGAGTCGCGCGCGGATCTCGCCGTCGGTCATATCTCCGGCATGGCGAACATCAACGGAGTAGGTCAACCTCGTGCCATCGGACAAGTCCAACGTGATCGAACGCAGGGATCTGCCGAACATCTGCCACCAGCGGTAACGGCGCAGCGGTTCACCGGATCCTGTTCGAACCCGACGGTGTCTGATATCCATTTCTCCACTCCTCGCTCAGGACTAGTACAGCGTAATAGTCAGCCAAGAGATAAGCTAGCACACTGTAATAGAAAACTGTCTCGCTAAGGAGCAGACATGAACGATCAGGCGAAAGAACCAGGCACGCGCGACAAGATCTTGATCGCCGCGGCGACGATGCTCGGCGAGGATCCAACCGCTCGGCTGAGTGTGCGTGCGGTAGCGGCTCGCGCACAGGTGAGCACCGGGTCGCTACGGCACTTTTTTCCGACGCAGCGCGAGCTCATCGATACCGTCGTCGCGGGCATGAACGTCCTCGATATTCCGGACGACCCGATTAACGATCAAGCGCTGACACCGGCTGAGCGCCTTCTCGCGTGCTTACGATTGATGCTCGCGCAAGTGGGCGTCGGCGAGCGCGCCCGACAGCAGTGGGGTGCTCTCTACGACGCATACGTGGTATCACCCCCGTCCGATGACGAAGCGGCCACGTACCGCGCTCTTGAGCGGATGGGTCGCTACCGCATCGAACGGTGGCTAGCCGTTCTGGTCGAGGATGGAGCCATCCCTGCAGGTGGGATTGAGCAGAGAGCAAGGTTCCTTGCTACCGTTCTCACCGGGCTCATGACGGAGCGCGCTCTGCCCGCCGAACCGTTGCGGATCGAGACGGAAACGGAAACTCTCCGCCTAGCCATTCACGCCGCGACGACCGCATGGACCACGGCCTGAACAATCTCCCCTAGAGGGCCGCCGTGCAGGTCGGTTCAGGGTCGAGGCGCCTAGTCCTCAGTGCTTGAGGGTTAGAAACCGGCGCTCTCCGCACCCACGCATCCCGGCAAGCCGGAACCGCCAGCGCCTAAACCCGAGCTCGAAAGGAAGGCAGATCCGCCGGAACCTGCCTCTTCTTCGTGGATCAGTCCACCGGCGGGATACGCCGGTCCCGGATGAGCTGCGCATACCAGCGCGAGCTGTCTTTCGGCGTCCGCTCGAAAGTGTCGTAATCGACGTGCACAATCCCGAAGCGTTTGGAGTAGCCGTAGCCCCACTCGAAGTTGTCCATCAGCGACCACACCTGGTAGCCGCGCAGATCCACGCCGCGGGCCACTGCACGGTGAGCGGCAGTGAAGTGGCGGCGTAGGTAATCGATGCGGTCGACGTCGTGGATTCGCCTCGCTCCGTCCGCGTCAACTTCCACCGTGTCGGGGAAAGCCGCACCGTTTTCGGTAATCATCAGCGGCAGCTCAGGGAACTGATCATGGAGTGAGACGAGCAGGTCCTCGAGTCCGGAGGGGTCGATGTTCCACCCCATGTCCGTGTACGGTCCGGGCTGCTGCAGGAACTCCACGTTTTCCGCACCGGGCCAGGCCGTTCCGGTGGCGGCACCGTGGCCATCGGAGGATTCCTTCTGGCCCTCCCCGTCCCACATCCGCACCCGGTTGGTGGAGTAGTAGTTGACCCCGAGGACGTCCAGTGGCTGTCGGATAAGCTCCAGGTCGCCATCCTGAACGAAGGACCAGTCAGTGATCTCCGCTGTGTCGTCCAGAACGTCCTGGGGGTAGGTGCCGTTCAGCACGGGGTCAAGGAAGAGCCGGTTTGCCAGACCGTCAACGCGGCGAACAGCCTCGGGGCCGGTCTCGCCGTCCGGGCGGAACACGTGCAGGTTGAGGGTAATCGCGAAGTCGGGATTGTTGGTCACCACCTTACGCAGAGCCGACACCGCCAGACCGTGGGCCAAATTGAGGTGGTGCACGGCGGCGAGCGCAGCGGCGGGTTCCGTACGTCCCGGTGCATGCGCGCCGGAGCCGTAACCGAGATAGGCGCTGCACCACGGTTCGTTCAGGGTGGTCCACAAGGCGACCCTGTTCCCGAGCCGCTCACCCACTATGCGGGCGTAGTCTCCGAAGGCGAGGGCCGTCGCGCGGCTGGTCCAGCCGCCGTCGTCCTCGAGTGCCTGGGGCAGGTCCCAGTGGTAGAGCGTGACGATGGGCTTGATACCGCGGGCCAGCAGCCCGTCGACCAGGCGTTCATAGAAGGCCAGACCGGCCTCGTTGGCCGGTCCCCGGCCGGTGGGCTGAATCCGCGGCCAGGCGATGGAGAAGCGATAGGACTCCAGCCCGAGGTCCTGCATGAGATCCAGGTCCTCGTCCAGCCGGTTGTAGTGATCGCACGCCACGTCACCGGTGTCACCGTTGAAGACCTTGCCCTCGGTGTGGCTGAAGGTGTCCCAGATGGAGGGCCCGCGGCCGTCGGCGTCGTGTGCGCCCTCGATCTGGTACGAGGCTGTGGCTGAACCGAAGACGAACCCCGCCGGGAATTCGAGGCCGGTGTCGCGGTAGTCGGGATCTCCCATGGTGCGGGTGTCTCTTTCTTCGAGGTGTTGGGTCATGACGTCAGCGATGCCTTTCCTTTGATTGGAATGCTAGTCGTGTTAGGTGAATCGAGGTCGGTGAGGACTGTGCGCCGGCCGAAAGCGAGCGTGACCGATTCACTGCGGTCCCCCAGCTGGACGAGGTACTCCCCCGCGGCCGCGGCTCGCCGCGGCGTCAATGCGGCTTCGCGGATCACGCCGTTCTCCCAGTGCAGGTCGACGGCGATCCCGGGCCTGGCGATAAGGCCCCGGACACTACCGCTGGCAAGCTCGGCCGGCAGGGCAGGCAGGAGTTCGATGATTTCCGCATGACTCTGCACGAGCACCTCGGCCAGCGCCCCCACGAAGCCGAGGTTCCCGTCGAGCTGGAACGGCGGATGGGCGGCGAACAGATTGGCGTAGAGCCCGCCGGCGTGCGGGCCGTTTGCTTCGGCTGCCGGGCGGAACATCAGGCGGAGGAGGGCTCCCACCTTTTCTGCCTGTTTCAGCCGCGCCCGGAGGCATGCCTTCCAGATGAGCGACCACCCGGTGGAATCATCACCACGGCGATCGAGAGAGAGGGTGAGCGCATCCGCCAGCTCGGGCGTGGGACCGTTTCCGGGATAGGCGAAGAACAGGTGCGAGAGATGCCGGTGGGACGGTTCAGCTTCTTCCTCCTGCGCGCCCCACTCGAGGATTCTGCCGTCCGCACCCACGGCGGGTGGTGCGATGCGCGGTAGTGCTGCCTGTACTTCCGCCACAATCGGGTGGTGCGGCTGGCCAACCGCGTCAGCCAGAGCCAGCACAGTCTCGAAGAGTTCGGTGATCAGCGTCCTGTCCATCGCACTGGAGGTTGCAACCGCGGCCCTGCCCTGGGCGCTGAGGTAGCAGTTTTCGGGTGATGTGGACGGTCGGGTATTCAGGTGGACGCCGCCGTCGTCAATCAACCAGTCGCAGGCGAATTCGGCGGCACCGACCGCCAGGTTCCAGAGCCGCTCGAGTTGCTCCGGGGTGGCGGAGCCGAAACGGCGCATCTCATCGAGCTGGCGGATCAGCCATGCGCCAGCCAGAGGCCACTGGGACCAGCTCGCCTGGCCGGCAGTCGGGGAGCTGAACGCCCACGCATCGGAATTGTGGTGAGCCGTCCAGCCTCGGGCTCCATACAGGGTGGCGGCGGTATCCCGCCCTCGTTCGGCCAAGGCTTCGGTCAGTTCCAGGAGCGGCTCGTGGCACTCGGACAGCCCTGTGACTTCCGCTCCCCAGTAGTTCATCTGCGCGTTGATGTTCAGCGTGTAGTTGGACGACCACGGCGGACGCAGGTCCTCGTTCCAGATCCCCTGCAGGGTGGCCGGGAGGGAGCCCGGCCGGGACGAAGCGATGAGCAGGTACCGCCCGTAGTCGAAGAGCAGGGCAACCAGTGCCGGGTCGGCGGTCAGCACGCCCGCTGGGTGTGCGTTCGCCTGTTCCAGGCGCATATCGGTGGGGACGTGCTCGCGATCCGGCAGTGCGTCCGGGCCGGGCGTGAGCGTGACGGACACCCGGTCGAACAGCTCCCGGTGTGCACGTATGTGGTCGGCGAGCAGTGCGTCCCAGCCCTTCTCGATCGCTGTATACGCACAGCGGTGTGCCGCTTCTGCGCACGTCGCAGCCGAGCCTTCCGGCTCCCGGCCGATGGCCGTGAAGGTGGTCCCGGTGGCAACCACGAGGAGCAACTCGGTGACCGCCGTGAATACTGTTGCTCCGTCGTCGTTCTGGGCAGTTGAGCCATCGTGGCGCGCCGCCAGGCACAGCGTCCCCTCCAGCGGACCGACGCCGTCTATTTCCCAT
Source organism: Arthrobacter vasquezii (assembly GCF_029455255.1). NCBI lineage: Bacteria > Bacillati > Actinomycetota > Actinomycetes > Micrococcales > Micrococcaceae > Arthrobacter > Arthrobacter vasquezii. Next base: position 8,902 of record NZ_JAROKN010000081.1, read on the forward strand.
TGCAGTGCCGGCTCGTCGGGTTCGTGGCCGGGCGCCACATCGGCGGGCAGCTTCAGTTCCAGTACGACGCCGTTGCGCCGGTTGGTACGGCCGGTTTCCCGAAGCGGGGTGGAGACGGCGATGGTGACGCTCACAGGGCTGCCGGAGCTCAACCGGTGCACGAGTACTCCATCAACGGCGCTGATGAAGGTGTCCTGTGTGACGCTGCCGCCGGGTCCATCCGCGAGAGTGCGGTGGGTAGCGTCGGCCAGGGACAGTCTGCGCTCCTGCAGCCGTAAGCCGTCGTGCAGCTGGAGGGTGATGTCAGCGAACGGCAGGTATGACTGGGAGTAGCCGGACTGCAGCTGCTCGAGAATCCGCTCGGCGTCAACCGGCCGCCCGTCCACAATGGCGCTCCGGGCGTCGGCGAGCGCGGTG
>NZ_JAROKN010000082.1:0-9289 GCF_029455255.1 Arthrobacter vasquezii
CGCGGGCGCGGGTGCTGGCGCGGGCGCGGGTGCTGGGACCGCCTGCTCGACAGCCGGTTCCGGCTCAGGGGTAGGTGTGGGCGAAAGCTCGTTGGTAGGCGCCATGGTGTCTGCGCAATCCGACAGAACCCGCGCCATTGCGTCATGCTCGGCCTGCGTGACCCACAGGTTGTAGGTTGCCTTCACGGAGATCTGCCGGGCGACGTATTCGCAGCGGTATCCGCGGTTCGGCGGAAGCCAGGTTGCGGCGTCACCCGCACCCTTCTGTGCGTTGGTCGGGCCGTCCGTGGACTGCAGGTTCAGCGGGTCGTTGGCGAAGGCCACCCGTTGTTCGTAAGTGAGTTGCTGGGCGCCCTTCTGCCACGCGTCGGCGAGCGCAACCATGTGATCGATCTGCACGTCAATGCTGGTCTCCTGCCCGCGGAGGAAGGGGATCGTCGTTGCCGTGTAGGGGTCATCCAGGGTTCCGGAACGGACTTTGCAGGGAACGGAGTTCGCGTGCACGATGTCGCGAAGGTCGCGGTTCAGCATGTCATTGCGGGTGTCGCAGCCGTTGCGGTCGACATCGAGCCAGGCCTGACCAAACTCATCCCGGTCATAACCCGTCTTCGGTGCGCGCCCCTTGATCGGCAGCGTCTCAAGCAGCGCGAGCGCCTTAACGCCATATTGGGGCTGATCGCTGGGAGCATTCGGGTCTCCTTGAGCGTCGACAACGGTGTCCCCGTCTATCGGCGCAACATCGGGACTCGGCGTAGGTGAGGGCTTCGGCGTGGGAGATTTGGTTGGCTCCGGCGTCGCAGTCTGTGACGGTTCAACAGTGGCGGTCTCGGTTTGCTCGGCCAAGGCCGCGGGAACCGTATCCTCCGCGGAGGGCGTGATGGACCCGCCGACCAGGAGCGCAACAACGCTTGCCGCCGCGACGATGAATCCTGCCTTGCGGCCAGCGAGCCGTGCCCAGGAGCTGCGCCCCGTGAGCACCGTGTAGAGCCCGGTGAGGAGCGCGAGGAGACCCGCCATGACAAGAGCTCCCCCAATTCCGCCCGAGATCAGACCGATAGCCAGAAGGAACAGACCAAACCCCGCAACAATGAGCGTCGATGCCCTTGCCTTGCTCCTGGTCCGAGTCTGCATCCGGTCAGGATTTTGGGCGGGAGGTAGCGACGGAAGATTCAAGAGTGCCCCAAAAGTACGAGTGAAGGTTGAGCTACGAGTGACGGTCCAATCATCGTATCGGGGACCCGGTAACACAGCCGAGCAAATTCGTGCAGTCCTTGGATAAAAATGTGGATAACCTTGACGGTTCATAAGCTGGCTGTCTAGTCTCGTGTGACCCGCGTCTCATCACTCGCGGCATCAACATGAGGGGAAATCATGAAGAAAACAACAGCAGGTTTTGCAGTTGCAGCAGCGGCAGGGTTGGTGGCGCTGTCAGCGACGCCGGCGGCGGCGGCACACCTACCATTCCCGAACTGCGACGCTGCAGCGGCGTTGGGCGTATATAACATTCCAGCAGGCACACCGGGCTACGCTCTCCATCTGGATGCCGACCGTGACGGCTCCGGTTGCGACGCAGCAGGAACTCCTGCGTACAACCCCGCGTTGCTTGGAGAGCATATGCAGCCCACTCCGTCACCCGCACCTCCGATGGGTAATCAGGTCACTCAAATGCCTATGGGCGGCGCAGCCACCGGTGTCGAAGTGACGCAAACCGATAACACCGCGGCTCTTGCGCTGGGCGGCGGACTTGTCCTCGCTTTGGCAGCGGGTGGAACGTACGTGGTCCGTCGTCGCGCGGCATAGGGAGCAAGTCGTCGAAAGCGTCGAGTGATCGGATACTTTCCTCCACATGACTAGCCGATTCCGGGACCGTTGCGGGAGCCTCCTGGCTGCTGCAACGGTCCCACTGCTGCTCCTCACGGGTTGTGCTTCACCGAACCCGTCCGACGCCGTCGGGGCCCAGCCAACTTTCACGGTAGCGGCGCCGTCGTCCCTTCCGGCGGAAGGCCCGACAACCGCGCCCGGGCCTCCTCCCACAAATTCGGAGGCGCTCACTGAACCGGCGCCGGCGAGTCCCGCCGCATCGGGTGTGCCCGCGGAGAATGCATCACCCGCAGCACCCGCGCCTGCACCAGCGCCCGTTGATGCAACTCCACAGGTATTCGGCCGTTCGTTGCCGGTGTCGCTCTCGATGCCCACGCACGGAGTCAAGTCGGGCCTGCTGCACCTGGGGCTTCAACCGAACGGGTCTCTCGAGGTGCCTCCGGGCCATCCTGGGGCGCCCGCATCGTGGTACCGGAACTCTCCCACACCGGGCGAAACCGGGCCGTCAATCTTTCTCGGGCACGTGAACGCCAGCGATGGCGGGCCCGGAGTCTTCGCCTGGATCAAGCAGCTGAATCCGGGCGACACCATTGAGATTGCACGCGAGGACGGCACCGTGGCGACATTCGCCGTCGAACGCGGTGAGCAGTATTCGAAGGACGCTTTCCCAACGCAGGCTGTCTACGGAAATACCGAAGGTCCTGAGCTCCGCCTCATCACGTGTGACGGCTACGATCCCGCTACCGGCACGTTCAATGACAACTACGTCGTGTACGCGAAACTCATTCCCCAGGGTTCCTCCTGAAGGTCCATGGAAGACCGCTAAGGGAATACTCGCCTCACAGATCGGTTGTACTCGCCATGGAAAATAACCTGACAACCATCGGCTTCATCGGTAGCGGCAACATCGGCTCACAACTTGCCCGTCTTGCCATCCAAAACGGATACGGCGTTGTGATGAGCAACTCGCGGGGGCCGGAGACGCTGATCGACCTCATCGACGAGCTGGGCGACCGCGCCCGGGCGGCAACGCCGGAGGAGGCAGCGGAAGCGGGGGACGTCGTCGTCGTGAGCGTTCCTCTCAAGGCGATCGATGCGGTGCCGACTGTCCAGCTCAAGGGCAAGACGGTAATCGACACCAACAACTACTACCCGGAGCGGGACGGGAACATTCCGGAACTCGACGACGAATCAAACACCACCAGCGAACTCCTTGCCGATCGCCTACCGGACGCGCACATCGTCAAGGCGTTCAACAACATCTATGCCGATCACCTGACCAGCAAGGCGACCGCGCCCGGCACGCCGGGCCGCCGAGCGCTTCCTATTGCTGGAGATGACGACGACGCCAAGCAGACAGTTGCGTCGCTGATCGACCAGTTCGGGTTCGATGTGGTCGACGCCGGTCCCCTCGCTGAAGGATGGCGGTTCCAGCGGGATACACCGGTGTACGGGCCGGAATTCAACGCCGACCAGGTACGCGAAGGACTCCCCCAGGCGAAGCGCTACGCGGAGATGGACTGACGCCGGGCGCCGGCATCACCAGTCGTGGATCGTGCCGTCCTTCAACCGGTTGAACGGCAGGTACGCGGGTTCGTAGGGGTGGGCGGCCGCGGCCTCAAGGTTCAGTTCGACGCCGAGGCCCGGCTTATCCCCCGGGTGTAGGTAGCCGTCCACGAAGCTGAAGGACTGCTCAAACACCTGGTTGGTCAGGTCTCCGTGCCGCATGTACTCCTGAATACCGAAGTTGTGAATGGCAAGGTCGAGGTGCAAGGCGGCCGCCATACCGACAGGTGAGATATCGGTGGGCCCATGGATGCCGGACTTGATCTGGTACTGCGCCGCGTAGTCGAGGATCTTCTTCATGGCGCTGATGCCGCCGGTATGCGTCACTGCGGAACGCACGTAGTCGATCAGCTGTTCGCGGATCAGCGTCTGGTAATCCCACACAGTATTGAACACTTCGCCGATGGCCAGCGGCGTGGTGGTGTGCTGGCGCACCAGACGCAGTGCGTCCTGGTTCTCGGCAGGGGTGCAGTCCTCGAGCCAGAACAGGTCATACGGTTCCAGTGACTTTCCGAGGCGGGCCGCCTGGATCGGCGTCATCCGGTGGTGCCCGTCGTGGAGCAGCGGCAATTCGGGGCCGAACTCGTTGCGGACGGCCTCGAAAACGGTGGGGATGTGGCGCAGGTAGGCCCTCGAATCCCAGTCCTCCTCCGCGGGCAGCGCCGCCCTCTGCGCGGGCTCGTAGTCGTAGCGGACGCCGCCGGCTGTGGGCTGGGCGGCCACACCGTAGACCGCGTTGATGCCCGGCACCGCGGTCTGGATGCGGATGGATTTGTAGCCCAGTTCCAGGTGTTCGCGGACGGAGTCCAGAATCTCGGGGATGTCGCGGCCGCTTGCGTGGCCATAGGCGCGCACGGCTGTGCGGCTTGCACCGCCCAGCAACTGGTAGAGCGGCATACCGGCCGCTTTTGCCTTGATATCCCAGAGCGCGACGTCGACGGCGGCAATAGCGGCCATGGTCACCGGTCCCCGCCGCCAGTAGGCACCGCGGTAGAGGAACTGCCAGGTGTCCTCAATCCGGTGCGCATCCCGTCCGATCAGCAGCGGGACCACGTGGTGCTCGAGGTACGCCGAAACGGCCAGTTCGCGACCATTGAGCGTAGCGTCGCCGAGGCCGGTGATTCCCTCCTCGGTGGTGATCTTCAGCGTGACGAAATTGCGGTCGGGGCTGGAGACGATCACTTCTGCGCTACGGATCTTCACGGATAATTCCTTCTGCTGTGGAGCGGATGGTGGAGTAACTAACGGATGGTGGTTCCGGCGGAACTGATCAGGGAAAGTTCGTTCCGTGCCGGGAGGTTTTCCCAGTCGCCGGTTGCAGCAACGGCGAAGGCACCGAGGGTGACACCGCGGTGCAGTCGCTCTTCCAGGGTTTCCCAGTCGAGCACTGCGGAGAGGTAGCCGGCCGTGAACGCATCGCCCGCACCGACGGTGTCGACTACCGGAACCTTGATCGCATCGCAGTGGCAGGCTCCGTCCGCTGTGTAGGCCGTGGCTCCCTCAGCTCCGCGCTTGATGATGACGTCCCGAACGCCGCGAGCGTGCAACCCGTCCACCACCTCGGCCTCAGGCGCATGGGCGGAGGAGCTACCCAGGAGATCGATCTCGTCTTCGGAAGCGATGACGATGTCCGCGAGCCCGGCCAGCACGCTTAGAGCATCCGCTGCATCCTCCCGGTCCCACAGCTTGGCACGATAATTCACGTCAAAACTGACGGTGATTCCCCGTTCCCGTGCGGTTTCCGCAGCCTGCACGGCTGCCTTTGACGCACTCGCGGAGAGCGCCGGGGTGATGCCCGTGAAATGGAGGATCGACGGCTCTGCGTCCAGGGCCGGTGCGAGGTCTTCAAAACTGAGCGCAGAGCCGGCCGAACCTGCGCGGTAATAGGCAGCCCGGGACACATCGGCAATCCGCTTTTCGAGCAGCATCAGTCCGGTGGGCCGGTGCGCATCATGAACGACGGCGTCGGTCAGCACTCCCTCTGCGCACAGGGTGCGCAGGGCGAACTTTCCGACCTCGTCCTTGCCGAGCCTGCCGACCCAGCGCACGCTGTGGCCCAGGCGCGCCAGACCGATGGCGACGTTCGATTCCGCTCCGCCGAGAGACATGGACATCGCTCCCCCGTGCCGCAGCAGGCCTGCGGCGCGGATCGACCCCATGGTCTCGCCGAATGTGAGGACCTGGGCCTTCGGAAGCGGTTCCCCGCTCATCCGGCTGCTCCGGCTCCGAGCCGCAGCAATTCCTGTGCGCGCCGCCGAAGAGCGTCCAGATCCCCGCCGCCGGCGGCGTCGCCGATCAACGGCGATCCGACTCCCACGGCGACGGCGCCGCGAGCGAGGTATTCCGCCGCCGCTTCTGCACTCACGCCGCCCACTGGAATGAACGGGATATTGGGGAAGGGATCGCGAAGCGCCGAGAGATACGCCGGACCGCCGAGGGAGGCGGGGAACAGCTTGATGGCAGTGGCGCCCCGGTCCATTGCGGAGAACGCTTCCGTTGGAGTCATAGCGCCGGCGAGGACCGGCAACCCGAGGAGCACGCCGGAGTCCACGGCTGCGGTGACAGCAGGCGTGACGAGGAACTGCCCGCCGGCGTCCGCGACGCGGGCCGCGTCCTCCCCCGTCAGCACGGTTCCGGCACCCACCGCCGCACGATCGCCCACTTCGCGACGGACCGCCGCGATGACCTCGATCGCCTCCGGAGTGTTGAGCGAAACCTCCAGGTACGTGATGCCTTCCTCCACGAGTGCGACGGCGGTGCGCACCGAAGCGGTACGCTCGCTCCCCCGAATAATCGCCAGGAGGCGCGCCCGCTTCAGTCCGTCCAGAAGGCTCGTCATGGTCTTCTCCTTATTCCAGTGGAATCCAGCGGCGCAGTCGCGCTCACCACTCGGCGTACGCGCCGTCGTCGTGCCTCCACACCGGCGAGCGCCAGTTGTGGCCGGTCTTGTCCGCTATCCGGACCGCCGACTCATCAATCTCGATACCGAGCCCCGGGGCAGTCAGCCGCTCAACGTACCCGTCAACGAACTTCAGCGGCGTCTTGTCCAGCACGTAATCCAGCACTTCGGCGCCCTGGTTGTAGTGAATGCCGATGCTCTGTTCCTGGATTAGGAAGTTCGGCGTCGCGAAGCCGACCTGCAGGCAGGCCGCGAGCGCGAGCGGCCCAAGCGGACAGTGCGGGGCGAGCTGCACATCGAAGACCTCCGCGAGCGAGGCGATTTTCCGCACCTCTGTGATCCCACCGGCGTGGGAAAGGTCCGGTTGCGCAACAGCGATGCCTGCCTGCAGCACCGGGAGGAACTCCTGCCGGTTGTACAGCCGTTCTCCGGTGGCCACCGGGATGGTGGTCGAGCGGGTGAGCCCGCCAATCAGGTGTGAGTTCTCCGGCACCGTGGGTTCCTCAAGGAAGAACGGGTGCAACGGTTCCAGCAGCGGTGCAATCCGGCGGGTGTCCGCAAGGGTGAACCGGCCATGGAAATCGACGGCCACGTCGCGGTGCGGACCAAGCACCTCACGCGCGGCAGCAACGCGCTCCACCACCTCGTTTATCGCGGCCACGCTGCCAAGCGCTTTCATCCGCCCGCTCGCGTTCATCTTCACCGCGGTGAGGCCGACGGAAAGCTGGGCTTCGACGGCGTCAGCGATTTCCGCGGGCTCATCCCCACCGATCCACCCATACATCCGGATCCGGTCACGGACATGCCCGCCGAGTAGCTGGTGCACCGGAACGCCGAGCGACTTCCCGTGGATATCCCACAACGCCTGGTCGAGACCGGCAACCGCGCTGGCGAGGATCGCGCCTCCCCGGTAGAACGAGCCCTTGGTCATGACCTGCCAGAGGTCCTCGATGCGCAGTGGATCCTGCCCGATCAGCAGCTCGGACAGCTGCTCGACGGCGGTGCGCACCGTCTCGGAGCGGCCCTCCACCACCGGCTCGCCCCACCCCACGATGCCGTCATCGGTTTCCACCCGGACAAAGAGCCAGCGCGGCGGGACGAGAAAGGTTTCGATTCTGCTAATGCGCATGGACGGTGCTTTCGGTAAGGCGGGCGCAGACGCGGTCAACAATTGCGTCCGGTGAAAGGGCGAGGTCGACGGTCAACCCGCGTTCGCCGTCGGACAGGGGTTCGAGGGTGTTGTACTGCGAGTCCAGCAGCGACGGCGGCATGTACTCGTGCTCGCGGGCGGTAAGCCGCGCCGCGACCAGTTCCCGTGCTCCGTAGGGATGCAGGACGAACAGGTGCGGCGCGTGCCCGCGCAGCAGGTCGCGGTAGGACCGCTTCAGTGCTGAACAGGCGACGACGACGCCGGCTTCCGTGCCGCGTGCCAGCTCCTCGCCGACATCGTGGAGCCAGGGCAGCCGGTTCTCGTCAGTCAGTGGAGTTCCCGCAGCCATAAGTTGCTTGTTCTGCTCCGGGTGGAGGTCATCGCCGTCGACAAAGCGCGCGCCGAGCCGCGCTGCGAGGAGGGCCCCGAGCGTACTTTTACCAGAGCCCTGCACCCCCATGACCACAATCGGCGGGGTTGGTTGCTGCGCCATGGCCTAGCCCTTGGTGGCACCGGCGGTGAGGCCGGAGACGATGTACTTCTGGGTGAACAGGGCAATGACCATGATGGGGATGGTGACCACCACGGAGGCCGCCATGAGGCCTCCCCAGTCGATGCTTGCGTAGGCCACGAAGTTGAAGATCGCCACCGGCAGGGTCTTGGTGTCAGCTCCGGAGAGCACCAGGGCGAACATGAAGTTGTTCCAGGAGAAGATGAACGCCAGGATGCTCGCGGTGGCGATTCCCGCCATCGAGAGCGGAAGGGTGACCCGCAGGAACGCACCGATATGGGTCAGTCCGTCCACACGTGCGGCTTCTTCCAGTTCCAGCGGCATGGAGTCGTAGTAGGACATCAGGATGTAGACGATCAGCGGCAGCGCGACGAACATGTGGGAGAGGATGAGGACGCTGTACCCGCCCACCATCGACATGTTGGAGAAGACGTAGTACCAGGGCACCAGCAGGCTGACGCCCGGAATGATGCGGGCCATGAGCACCACCAGGGCCGAGCGGCGCATCGCAAACCGGCTCATCGAGTAGGCCGCAGGGACACCGATGATCAAGGACAGCGCGGTGGAGGCGAAGGCCACCCAGAAGCTGTTGAAGACGAAGGACAGGTAGTTGTTCCTGCCCAGCACCGTCTCGTAGTTCGCTGTGGTGGGTTCGAAGATGAGCGTCTTGCTGGCGTCGTAGATGTCGACGTTGGTCTTCAGCGAGGCGAGCAGCATCCATGCCAGCGGGGCGAGGAAGGACACCACGATGACGATCAGCGCGACGACGCGGAAGATCTTATATGCGCGGCTCTTGAATGGCTTCTTCCGGCGTGGCTGCTGCGGCGGGCGGGCAGCCGTTTCAGCGCCGGGGCGGAGCATCTTGGGGGTTACGACGCTGCTCATTTCTGGACGTCCTTCCGGCGGCGGGTCAGAACCCACATGCAACCAATGATGATGAGGAAGAAGATGATGAGGACGGTGGAAGACAACCCGTAGTCGTTGTAGTCGAAGCTGAGCCCGTAGGCGTAGACGTTGAGCGTCTCGACCTCGTGGAAGGACCCGCCGCCGCGTCCCTTGGTGGCGTACAGCAGGTCGAACGTCTTCAGTGCGTCGATACTGCGCAGGAGGATGGCCACAATGATGGTGGGCATCATGAGCGGAACAGTGATGAATTTGAAGCGCTGCCAGGCGTTGGCACCGTCAATGCGAGCGGCCTCGTCAGGTTCCTCCGAAAGCGAGGTCAGCCCGGCCAGCAGGATGATGACCACCATGCCCAGGTGATCCGCTGGCGCCTAGCCTCACCCGGCCGGGTGGCGCAGTTGCGGTCGCTGACCGAGCTGCGTACCGCCGTCGAGCCCCA
>NZ_JAROKN010000083.1:0-9147 GCF_029455255.1 Arthrobacter vasquezii
GAGCCGGAGAACGCCGCGAGAACGGCGGCCGTGTGTCTGCCGCACGACTGGCTCAGCTGGCGCCTCGCCGGCCACGGCCCGGGGTCGGGTTCCGAAGGACTGAAGGAGCTGGCTACCGACCGTTCGGACGCGTCCGGGACGGGTTACTGGTCCGCCTCGAAGGGGTACTTGACCGAGGTACTCGAAGCCACGCTGGGACATGTCCCTGTCCTTCCCGAAGTCCTCGGTCCGCTCGAGTTCCGGAAGGATCTGGAAGGGCGCATCATCGGCGCCGGCGCCGGTGACAATGCTGGGGCGGGACTGGGGGTTGGAGCGGCGGAGGGCGACGTCGTTGTATCCGTTGGCACCTCAGGCACCGTTTTTGCGGTGTCCGGCAGCCCGACGTCGGACGCTTCCGGTTTGGTGGCCGGTTTCGCTGACGCTACAGGCAACTATCTGCCCCTGGTGTGCACGCTTAATGCCACCCTCGTGCTCGACGCCACCGCGCGTTTGCTCGACGTTGACCATAGCGAGTTCGCCCGGCTTGCGCTGAGCGCTCCGGCGGGTGCCGACGGCCTCATCCTCGTGCCCTATTTCTCGGGCGAGCGCACCCCCAACCTGCCCGATGCCACCGGTTCTTTGCACGGTCTGACTTTGGACAACTACACGCCCGCGAACGTGGCGAGAGCCGCCGTCGAGGGCGTGGTCTGCTCCCTCGCGGATGGGCTCCAGGCGCTGACCGACGCGGGAGTTGTTGCGCGGCGGGTCATCCTCGTGGGCGGAGGCGCGCGATCAGAAGCACTGCGGGAGATTGTTAGTGCCGTTTTCGGTCTACCGGTGTCTGTTCCGAGCCCCGGCGAATACGTAGCCGACGGCGCTGCCCGCCAGGCTGCCGGAGCGCTGCATGGCGCGCTGCCGGACTGGCGGACCAGCGGCGTCGAGCTCGTTGATTCTGCTCCGACTCCGGAGGTGCTGACGCGCTACCGGGAAGTGGCGAGGCGTACGAGCGGCAACTAGAAGTTCATGCGGAAGGTGCGAACGCTATTCCGACGTTTGTTCCCGCTCAGCCGGGTAGCTACCGTCCGCTGGCAGGTCGGCAAACCAGGAGTCCCATGACCGATCTACAGGCGTGATTATCCGCGATGGGCCATCTTGAATGACCACAACTTCGTTCACATTGTCAGGCCATTGCAGGGCTTCGGGTATCCGAATGATTTGGGACCGGCTGGTCCTGAGAATCTTTGTGGTGGTCATCGTCTCTCCCTACACGAACAGTGTTCCAACAAGTGCAGCCGGCGACAAGGCTTTGAAAGGAATGCACCGCCGTTCGGCGTGGTTGTGGCGGGTATGAAGCGCATCGGATTCCTGTCCTTTGGCCACTGGTCACCCCTCGAAGGCTCACGCACGCGCACGGCCCGTGATTCACTCCTGCAGGGCATCGAACTCGCCGAAGCCGCCGAGGAGATCGGTATCGACGGCGCGTTCTTCCGGGTCCACCACTTTGCCCGCCAGCAGGCGGCGCCCTTCCCATTGCTCTCCGCAATCGCAGCGCGCACCTCGCGGATCGAAATCGGCACCGGCGTCATCGATATGAGATACGAAAATCCCCTGTATATGGCAGAAGAGGCGGCCGAAGCGGACCTCATCAGCGGCGGCCGGATGCAGCTCGGCATCAGCCGGGGATCACCCGAGCCGGCACTCAATGGCGCGGCCAACTTTGGCTACATTCCAGCCGACGGCGAAGATCCGGCAGACATGGCCCGCCGCCACACAGAGGTGTTCCGTTACGCAATCAGCGGCACGGGGATCGCGCAGGCAGACCCGCGCCAGGGCTCCGGCCTCCTCCCGGTCCAGCCGCACTCCCCCGGGCTCAGCGAACGCATCTGGTGGGGTGCCGGAACACGGAAAACTGCCGTCTGGGCCGCAGAGCAAGGCATGAACCTCATGAGCTCTACCCTGCTGACCGAAGACACCGGTGTGCCGTTCGACCAGCTTCAGGCCGAGCAGATCCAGCTGTTCCGCGACGCGTGGAACAAAGCCGGTCACTCCTTTGCGCCCCGCGTTTCGGTCAGCCGCAGCGTCATCCCGATCGTCGACGACGAGGACCGCCAGTACTTCGCCCTGAGCGCGCTCCGCGAGACGCGCGACCAGGTGGGAGTGCTCGACGGCGCGATGTCCCGATTCGGCAAGAGCTACATCGGCGAGCCGGACAAGATCGCCGCGGAACTGGCCAACGACGACGCCGTCCGTGCCGCAGACACCCTCATGCTCACCGTGCCCAACCAGCTCGGTGTGGACTACAACGCCAAGTTGCTGCGCAACATTGCAGACCACGTGGCCCCGGCAATCGGGTGGGAGCGGACGATCGCCTAAGCCAGCAACCCGCCCGCGTTGGTGGTGGAACAATCATTCCCATGGACCAGCGGCTTCACTTCATCACCCTCGCCACACGCGACCTCGACGCAGCCCGCGCCTTCTATCGGGACGGCCTCGGGTGGGAGGCGAATCTCGATGTACCGGGTGAGATCCTCTTCTACCAGGTCGCGCCGGGACTGCTGCTGGGCCTTTTCCACGCCGACAAATTCGCCCAGGATCTCGGCGCCACTGCTGCGCCGGCCCCCACGGGTGTCACGCTCTCGCACAACGTCGACAGCCCCGACGCCGTCCGAAGCACCGTCGACGCGATGACTGCGGCGGGCGGCTCGGTACTCAAGCAGCCGCAGCAGGGCCAGTTCGGCGGGATCTTCCACGCCCATGTCCAGGATCCGAACGGTGTCATTTGGGAAATCGCGCACAACCCCGGCTGGCGCATCAACGACGACGGCACAGTGGTACTCGGTTAGCCGCCGCCCCTATAGTGGCGAAATGAGCGACGAGACCATGAGCAAAGCCGACATCCACTTCTACTTCGACCCCGTCTGCCCCTTCGCCTGGATGACCAGCAAGTGGGTTCGTCTCGTCATGGAGGAACGGGATTACTCCGTCGAGTGGCGCTTCATTTCCCTGCGCCTGCTCAACGCGTCGGTCGATTATGACTCACACTTCCCCGAAGGCTATGAGGCCGGGCACACTGCCGGCCTGCGCCTGCTCCGCGTCGCCGCGCAGGTCCGGAAGGATCACGGGCCAGACGCCGTCGCTACCCTTTATGCCCGCCTCGGCGCCCACATCTTCGATATAGAACGGGACGACCCGTCGCAATCCGGCGCCACCGGATATCACGGAACCCGTGAATTTCTCGAGCCGATCCTCGCGGAGGCCGGCCTGCCGTCGTCGTTGGCGGACGCGCTCGACGACCGCTCACTCGACTCGATAATCCAGGCAGAGACGGACGGGGCGCTTTCCCATACGGGCAAGGACGTCGGCACTCCGATCATCCACTTCGAGCCGCCGGAGGGCGTGGCGTTCTTCGGACCGGTGATCAGTAGGCTCCCCTCCCGCGGTGAGGCGGCGCAACTGTGGGACCACGTGGTGGCTCTGGCCAGCTTCCCCGGCTTCGCCGAACTGAAGCGAAGCCTCCGCGAACGTCCACAGCTGCGCAGTTTCGGGATCACCGATGCAGATGCCGGCGTGGAGGAAGACTGGCACGGCGGAAGCCGCCGCCAGAAGAAGTAGCGCCCCCGCAAGAGTGTTTACTGGATGAGTGAACGTAAACCCCAGGGAAGGATCGCTTGCCGCGGGCGCGTCGTCGACCACCATGCTGCGCCGGTCCAATGCGAGGCTGATCCTCGACGCGATCCGGCGCGCCCCCTCCGGGAACACCGTCACCGCAAATGAACTCATCGGTGCCACCTCGCTCACGCGCGCCACCGTCCTCGGGGTCTGCGATGACCTGCTCCGCGACGGCTGGATCCGCGAGCAGCCCGCGCTCGCCGCCACCGGCAAAGGCCGACCCGCCCGGCATTTCGCCCTTGACGACAACGCCGGATACGTCCTCGGAATCGACGCCGGCTACAGCCATATCCGCAGCGTCGTCGCCAATCTGCGCGGGGAGGTAGTTGGCCGCGGTGGAGCGGCCTTCACAGCGGATATCGACAACGCGGATCCCGCTCCCCGCACCGCAGCTCTAAAGCTCGCCATAGATTCAGCGCTCGACGACGGCGGCATCGCCCCTTCCCGCGTCCTGACCGTCTGTTTCGGCATCCCGGCCCCGGTCAGCCGCCATGGCACCATCCCGACGGGCAACCCGTTCTGGGAGCGGATGGCAGTAGATCAGGAAGCGGTGCTTGCCGGGCGCCCACAGTGCACGTCCTTCATTGAGAATGACGCCAACCTCGCAGCCCTCGCCGAACGTTACAACGGCACCGTGGACCCGGATGGCAGCTTCCTCGTGCTCCTCGCCGGCGAACGGTTCGGTGCCGGGGTCATAGAAGACGGACATCTCCTGCACGGATCGCTCGGCGGCGGTGGGGAAATGCACTATCTCGACCTAGTGGAGGGCGTTGGCAGCCCGGCGGCCATCGCTCCCCTTGCCCGCGCCTGGGCGGCAGAGGCTCTGGCCGCAGGCCGGGCCACAACCCTGTCGAAGGGCCGCTCGAAGAAAAATGGGCCCTCTGCGGAGGCCGTGTTCGCGGCAGCGGAAGCCGGTGACGCCGTCGCAAATGAAATCGTGGATCGCCTGGCGGAGCGGCTGTCCCGCGTCATCTCAACCCTCGCATCGTTGCTCAACCCGGAGACCGTGGTCATCGGCGGGGCGGTAGCGCCATCTATCGCGCGCCTGGCCGAGCAGATTGAAGCGAAGGTGGCAACGACGTCGCACTTCCCGCCGCGGGTGGTGGCGTCCTCGCTCGCTGGGGACATTGTGCTGACCGGGGCCGTAAACGCGGCGCTCGCCAGGGTCAGCCGGGACGCGTTGGATATTGAATTGCGCCGGACCTGAACCAGCTGTGCGCTCAGCCTGATCTGAGTGCCGGTTACCCCGTTTCGTGTTTCTGTTTCCGCTCGGGCTCCCTTCGCTTGAGCCAGGCACTGAGCGGCGCGGTCGAGAGTCCGTGGATGAGGACAGACAATGTGATGGCGAGGGTGACGTAGATGAAGATCTCGTGATTGCCGGTGTGCCGCTCGGCGAGGGTCGCATAGAACAGCGCCGAGATTCCCACCGGTCCAAACCAGCTCAGGAACGTTGTCTCAGGGACGTCGTGCAGCGATGTGATCAGGGGACGCAGGGCCCACAGGGTGATGATCCGCCGCAGCAGCACCGCAGCGACGAGCGCAACGGGCGGAATCCAGCCGAGAGCGGCCCACTCACCGATGGGCAAGGCGAGCCCCAGCAGGATGAAGACGGGCAGGAGAAAGAAGCGGGCAACGGCGTCGTCAATCTTGTCCTCCTGCTCCTCGTCCCGCTCGGGGATCACCTGTCCGAATACCGCGGCGCCAACAATGACGGCGAGAATGGCGTCCGTGCCGAGCAGTTTCCCTGCGCCGAGGATGAGGAGGCCGAAAGGCACGAAGAAGCCCAGGTAGGAGCTTTCCTCCATGAGCCCCACGTTCTTTGACCAGACGAAAAGCTTGGCAAGGGCGAAACCGGCAATAACCCCGAAGAGCATCGCTCCCAGCACCTCCCACAGCAGCACCTTCACAAGCATCTCGTGCCAGGCTTGTCCCGGTTTGGTCAGCAGCAGGACAGGGAGCATGACGAACAGATAGCCAAGCCCGTCATTGAGCCCGCTCTCCGCAGAAAGGTTGTGGCGGACGCGTTCGGGGATGCGCTCTTCCGCGAGGGATCCGGTGACAATCGGTGTAGTAACCACGGGGTCTGTCGGCGTGATGATCGCACCAGTAGGAGGGCCAGGAGAAACGGGACCCCCAACAACGCCCAAAGCACACCGGTGGCCACTACGAGCATGGCGATCATGCCGAGCAGAATGATGACCGCGATCCAGCGCAGGTTCTTCTGCTAGTACCCGTGCGGCAAGCGGAGTGCTACGCCGGTCAGCCCGATCGCGAGGGTAATTCGCGACGCCTCTTCAAGCAGCGTGCCTTGGGGAACACCGAAGTCCTCAATGCTGAGGACTCCGAAGGCATACGGCCCGATCAGCGCGCCGAACAGCAGCGCGAGAACCGGGCCAGGCAGGCTTACCCGCTGCGCCAGGGTGGAGAAGGCGGAGAGTACGAGCACCGCACCGGCAAAGAGCGTCAGCACGAGGTTGATGGTCATAGCTTCCCCGTACCCCCTTTTCAACGGGGCCAAACGTGCAGGGGCTTTACACCTCCGGTACGGCGGTGACGATCACGTTCTTTCCCCAGAGGTCCTCGGTGTAACAGCTGATCAGCACAAGCCGGTTCGGGACGATGTTCCAGATGTCGCTGTTCTTCAATGTGTCCTTGTTGTGGGTGGTGACGGAGTCAACGACGTAGTTGATCTTGCCCTCGGCAGTAGTGAGTACAACGGAATCCCCAACCTCAACCTCTGAGCTGAGCCGGTTGAAGGGACTGTCACGGTCTTCCCAGCTGTGGCCCGTGATGTAGACCGTGTTCTCGGACCCTTCTCCCGGCGCGCCGTAGTTCGTGAGCCAGTAGCCGTCGAGGGTTTCCGGCGGAACCAGCGACTGCGCTGCCAGGTCAGCATCTGTTGGAGTCAACGGGAGGACGGGAATGGAGATATCCGCCGATTCGATGCTGAGCTTTTGCGGCGCGGACGCGGGAGGGAGAGTCGCTTCCGGCGCGGGTGTTGAGGCCTCGGGTGACGGTGATTGCGAAGATGTGGCCGGGGCGGAAGCCGGAGCAGCGGTTGTCGGAGCAGCGGTCGTCGGAGTTGCTCCTCCGGACCCGGCGAACAGCTGAATCCCGAAAACCAGCAGGGCGAGGAACAGCACCACAACGACGGCGCCAATCGCCAGCCGCGGAATCCTGCGGTCTTTCTCGTCCGGCCCGGTGGGCGCGCGATGTGCATTACTCATGGTGGAGCGGTCTTTCCGAACTGGTGCCGAATGCGCAGGGGCGCCGCCCGAACGGGACGGCGCCCCTGCGCATTCTCTGCTGTCTTAGCTGTTGTGGACCCGACGCGCAGCCATTGTGCCGGCCACAACCAGGAAGCCGATACCGGCCGCAAGCGCGCCGATTCCTGCTGGGTCGGTGCTGGCGGTCGGTACGGCCGTCTGCACGTTCATTCCGCGGTTGGTTCCGCCGGTGCCGCCGGTACCACCCGTGCCGCCGCCTGTTGTCACGGCCCCGCCTGTCCCGCCTGCTCCGTTGCCGTAATCGTGGTCATCGTCATCTTTGTCGCCGCCGCCGACAACGCCACCTACGGCAGCTCCGGTGCACGCTTCGATTGCTGCTGCGAAGAGTGCTTCGAGCTCGAGCAGGTCAACGTCCAGCGCATCAAGTTGCACAGCAAGACCGTTGACCACAGCGATGGCTGCATCAAGGTTTGCCTGCGCTTCGAGGATGGCCAGAGCAGCAAAGAGCTCCGTCTCGAGGTCGATCAGCGCAGAGAAATCGAGATCGACACCCAGCAGAGCTTCGAATCGCGCTTCAGCGTCAAGGATTGCCGTGATGTCGCCGCTGACCAACAGATCGAGCAGCAGGCGCGCTTCGGCGGCTGCCGCGATGTCAAGCTGCAAGTCAGCGATCAGTGCACGAAGGGCCGCTTCCAGCTCGACCAGATCGGCCTCGGCCTCAAGCTGGAAATCAGCTGGATCGAGCTCGATGTCCGCCAGCGCCTCAACTGTCGCATCTTCCAACACACCATCGCTGATGTCGGCGATGAGGATGTCAGCTTCATCCTGCGTGAGGTCCCCCGCGGTCACGGCGGCGTTCACCGCTAAAGTCAAGCCTTCGACATCAAGTACCTGAGGGAGCAGGAACTCGTTCAGGTTGATGCCCAGTGCTGCCAAGGCAGCCGCGTCCAATTCACCGCCAGCCAGTACGGCGTCGAGCAGTAGCTGAGCCTGCCCCACCGCACTGTTGGCGGCGGCCTCTGCATTGATGATGGCGTTGATGTTTGGAAGTTGCTCTGTCTCCAAAGCAATCAAAGCGTCACCGATAAGAACTTCCAGCTCCGCAAGCGTCAGCGTCCCCTCGACCTCGAGCATGTCCAGCGTTTCCTGAGCGTCCAGCAGGTTCTGGAGGGCAACGGCAAGCTCAACTTCGAGCTCGGCATTGAGCTCGGCGTTGTGAAGGGCTGCAGTGAACTGGTTTTGCGCGGAAATACATTCCGGCGAGTCGTGAACGGCGGAGGCCTGCGCGGCGCTAAAAAAAAGACCACCGGCAACGAGCGTGGCGGTGGATCCTGCTGCGAGTAACTGCTTGCGTACGTGCATGTTGTCCCCTATGCGAGTGATACATCGGCTTCTGGGCCGACGGCGATGACCGAGTTGCGTACGGCAACTAAGGCCCTCCAGTTCTACCGGAGAGATGCACGTCACAGGTAAACAAGCTGATTAAGTTACCGAACCGTTACAGTGGACTCCTACTTCGCTGGCTACTTCGCCGGCAGTTTTTCCGCCAACAGCTGCGCCAGGTGGATACCCTTCCGCTCGCTGAGGTCCTCCAGTTGAGTGCGGCAGGAGTACCCGTCAGCGAGGACGACGGCGTCAGCCGCCGCCGCGCGAACCGCCGGCAGTAACTGCTGCTCAGCTACCGCAACGGACACCTCGTAGTGGCCGCGTTCCACGCCGAAGTTCCCGGCGAGGCCGCAGCAACCGCCAAGTTTTTGAAGGGAGGCGCCCGCACCTTCCAGTAGTGCGGCATCGGGGCTCCAGCCCATGACGGCGTGGTGGTGGCAGTGCGGCTGCGCGACGACGGTGGTTCCCTCCAGCGACGGAGCCTCATAGTCCGGCGTCTTGGCCAGCAGTTCCGCGAGCGTGTGCGTTGCACTCGCGACTTGCTCCGCAACGGCCCGGCCCAACAGCTCGATCGAGTCCGACCGCAGCACCCCGGTGCACGAAGGTTCAAGGCCCACGATCGGTATCCCTTGCTCCGCATACTCCTTCAACGTCTCCACCGACGAGCGCAGGATCTTCCGGGCGCTGTCGAGTTGCCCGGTCGAGATCCAGGTCAGCCCGCAACACACCGGCTTTCCAGGAATCAGGACCTCATATCCCGCGCCCTCGAGGACCCGGACCGCTGCCTTACCCACGTCGGGGGAGAAGTTGTTCGTGAAGGAGTCGGCCCAGAGGAGGACCTGCGGGCGGCCGTCGGCCCTCGACGCCTGCGCCACGCCGGACGCCG
>NZ_JAROKN010000084.1:0-9086 GCF_029455255.1 Arthrobacter vasquezii
GTGCCGCTCCGCCAGGGTCCGGGGCCGCCGCATGCCGCCCGTCGAGTCTTCGTCCGGGGAGGGCGGGGTCAGCGCGAAACTGCCGCTCCCCCGCCGGGTGTACACAAGCCCCTCGGCCTGGAGACGCGATACCGCCTCCCGCACCACTGTGCGGCTGACGCCGAACTCGCCGATGAGCGCGCTTTCGCTCGGCAGCTTCTCGCCGGAAGGGATGGTGCCATCCACAATCCGACGGCGGAGGCTGTCGACGAGCGAGACTGCCAGCGTTTGCTTCATGCGCTTAATGCTGACACGACGTTACGGCTGACACGGCCAGGGCCGCTGCCTGCCACAGCCAGCCTGATCAGCGCCGGCCGAACTCGACGCTGTCCGTGGTCCACACCCGCGCCTGGTCGCTGAAGGTCACGCCCAGTCCCGGGCGGTCGGGGACGATCATGCGGCCTTCACGGGTCTCAAGCCGTTCATTGAACAGCGGGTCCAGCCAGTCGAAGTGCTCAACCCACGGCTCGCGCGGATACGCAGCGGCGAGATGCAGGTGAATTTCCATGGCGAAATGCGGCGCAAGGTCCAGCCCCGCCTGGTCCGCCAGGGTGGCGAGCCTGAGGAACTGGGTAATGCCGCCGACGCGCGGGGCGTCAGGCTGGATGATGTCGCAGGCGCGGGTGGCAATCAGCCGCTCATGCTCAGCGACGGAGGCGAGCATCTCGCCCGTGGCGATGGGGGTATCAAGTGCCAGTGCCAGCGCGGCGTGCCCCTCGGCGTCGTACGCGTCCAGGGGTTCTTCAATCCAGACCAGATCAAACTGCTCAAGCTTGCGCCCCATGCGCAGGGCGGTGGCTCGGTCCCACTGCTGATTCGCGTCCACCATGAGCGGCACGTCCGGGCCGATGTGCTCGCGAACCGCCGCGACGCGGCGCAGATCCTCCGCGGAATCCGGCAGACCAACCTTGATTTTGATGCCGCCGATACCCTCGGCGAGTGACTGCGAGGCACGCTCCTTCACCTCGTCAATCGACGCGTTGAGGAAGCCTCCGGAGGTGTTGTAGGTGCGCACCGAGTCCCGGTAGGAGCCGAGCAGCTTGGCCAGCGGGAGTCCGGCGCGCTTCGCCTTCAGGTCATACAGCGCGATGTCCAGTGCAGCGAGCGCCTGGGTGGCAACACCGGAGCGGCCCACCGAGGCGCCTGCCCAGAGCAACTTGTTATACAGCTTGGCGATGTCGTTGGGATCCTCACCGATCAGAATCTCGGCGACTTCCCTCGCGTGTGCATACTGCGCCGGGCCGCCTGCCCGCTTCGAGTAGGAGAAGCCGAGCCCGGACACCCCCTGCTCCGTGAGGATCTCCGCGAGGAGGAAGACCACTTCGGTCATGGGCTTCTGCCTGCCGGTGAAAACCTTGGCGTCGGAGATGGGCGTGGCCAGCGGCAGCGTGACGGTGGAGAGTTGAACGTGGCGGATCGCATCGGGCGTGTAAGTCATCGCGGAAGCCTTCTAAAGAGCGGATCGGATAACTTATAGTACAACTACATAACTTGTCCTACAAGTTAGTGACCCTCGACGATCTCCTCATTCCGCGCGAACCGGCGGTTCCGCAGCACGGGCAGGAATTCACGCACTTCTTCGATGCGCTTCCGGGTCACCTCGGCCGTCACCACACCCTGCTCCTCGTCGTTCAGGAAAACCTGCGGAACGCCCATCGGATCGAGGATGGCCGAGTGCCCGATCGTGTGTGAGGACGACGTCCCCGCCGCCGCGATCCACACCGTATTCTCGATGGCCCGCGCGCGCAGCAGCGTCTCCCAGTGCTCGATTTTGTGGTCCCCCTTGAACCACGCAGCAGGCACCAGCACGACGTCGGCACCACGGTCTGCGAGCGCCCTCGCCTGCTCCGGGAAACGGAGGTCGTAGCAGGTCATCAGCCCCACATTGAGGCTACCGACCGGCACCACGGTGATTCCGCCGTCGCCCGGTTTGATGCGCTGCGACTCGGAGTAGCTGAAGGCGTCATAGAGGTGCAGTTTGCGGTAGGTGTCCACAATCCGCCCGGTGTCCTCGATGAGCACCAGCGTGTTGTACGGGCGTTCTTCGCCGCTGGACTCATACCCGCCGGCGACGACGGCGATCTTCAGTTCCGCCGCCAGGAAAGAGAGCTGCTGCACGAAGACGGACCAGCCTGCGTCCACAGCAGCAGCGAGCGCACCCTCAACTTTCCCGATCGAGAACATGGATTCCTCGGGGAAGACGATCAGCTCCGACCCGTCCTCCACCGCCTGGCCGGCGAGCTCCCGCATGGTCGCGACATTTGCGGAGACGTCCCCGCCCGGCCTGAATTGTCCAACACTGATCTTCATCGCGGACCTCTCGGATAGGAAGTGGGGCTGTTTCAAGGGTACCGAAGAGTAGCGTGGCCCCATGGGTATCAGCAGAGAGAAGCCGGGGCCGGGCCAGGAGTCGGTGTGGGACTACCCGCGCCCGCCCCGCGTCGAGAACTATCCGGGCGTCGTCGTTCTCGAATTCGGCGGTCAGGAGATCGCGCGGACTCAGCGCGCCATGCGCGTCCTGGAAACGAGCCATCCGCCCGTCTTTTATGTGCCGCAGGCGGATTTCGCTCCGGGCACCCTGCACCGGGTGGATGGAACCACCTGGTGTGAATTCAAGGGAGCGGCTACCTATTACGACGTCGTTGCCGGCTCAGCACGCGCGGAACGGTCCGCCTGGACGTACCTTGAACCCACGGCCGGCTTTGAGCAGCTGACCGGAACCATTGCCGTGTATCCGGGCCGGATGGACCGTTGCCTCGTTGACAATGAGGTGGTCCAGGCTCAGCCCGGCGACTTCTACGGCGGCTGGATCACCTCGAAGGTGGTGGGTCCCTTCAAGGGCGCGCCGGGCACCTGGGGCTGGTAGCCCTCAGAACTGCGGGTGCCACAGCTCCGTTGAGTTGCCGTGCACTGCAAGCGCCGTTCGCCACCGGTCAAAGACGGAGCAGGGGTGGGAAATGCCGAGATCAACGGTGTCGCCCACCTGAAGGGATCCGGCACTGTCCACCACCGCATGGTGGTCAAACAACCGAACGACGACGCCCGTTGGCTCAGGCAGCGCCTCACCGTCCCGGTGGTGTGCCACGAGGGTGGGCAGGCCGGCGTCGTATGCCAGCTCCCGCTTCCCCGCACCCACGATTGCCCGCCCCTCTTCCGGCACGGAAAGCACGACGGCGCGCACCACCGCTGCGGCCCGCAGGTCCGGCAACGGGGAAACATCCGCGTAGGTGCCGTGGTCGTGAATGACGTAGCAGCCGGAACGGAGCACGCTCAATACTCCTTCCGGAAGGAATTGTGCAGCACGGTCCTGAAAGGCCGACCCGCCGACCGAGAAGAGTGGCCGCTCGACCTCGAACTGGCTCCGCAGCGCATCGAAGACTTCCATCGCCGTCCGGCAGTGCGCGTCGATCACCGCCAGGTTCTCGGGGGTCCTTACATTCGGCGCAATCCCCTCGTAGGCGCTGATGCCCGCGAGGCGGAGACCGCGGGCATCCTTCACCGCTGCGGCGAGACGGGGAGCCTCCGCAGGATGTCGGATGCCGGTGCGCCCGCCCGGAATACCGACGTCAAGCAGCACGAACAGCTGCCGGTCAGTGTCCTCGAATCCGCGCGCGAGTGCTGAGACGGCAGCCGAAGAGTCAGCCAGGCAGTACACCTCGACGGACGGATTGATCTCCAGCAGCCGGCGCAGTTCGCGGACCAGCGGAGGAAACACCACTTCGTTGGCAATCAGGATCCGCCGGGCACCCCAGCCCACGGCATGGGCTGCCTGCGCCGTCGTCGCGACTGTTACTCCCCACGAACCCGGAAGCTGACGCTGGACTATTTCGCGGGTCATCGTTGTTTTGATATGCGGAGCCAGCACCATGGAGTGTTCCACCGCCCACTGCTCCTTGAGCTCAATGTTGGCATCAATGGCATCAACATCAAGCAGCAGCTGCGGGAGGCTGGTCAGGTGCAGGTCGGCGCTGAAGTTCGGCATCTTGCGCATCCTACCGTCCAGCGTCCGTCCAGCCGACGCCGAGCCGACACACATTCCCGATTGCTACAGTTTTACGTCGGTCATCAACATGAGGAGAGTCCGTGAAGAAGAAGTTGCTCTTGAGCGTTGTCCTGGCGGGCTCGCTCGCCTTCGCAACTGGCTGCGCCGGTAACACCGAGGCAGAGCCTGCACCGAGTGAAAGTGCAGCAAGCACACCGGCTGAAGCCCCTACCCCCGATCTTGAAGGGGTCCCGGACGTCGTCGCAACCGTCAATGGCATCGAGGTCACCAAGGAAGAATTCACCACTTCCTATGAGGGCGCCTTCACGCAAATGTCCATGCAGTCCCAGGTAACCGGGCAGGAAGTCGACCAGGAACAGCTGAAGACGCAGACACTCGACAACCTCATCGGCAACAAGCTTCTCATCCAGGAGGCTGACGCCCGTGGGATCGAAGCCAGCGAGGAAGCCATCACAGCGACAACTGATGAGCTGGTTGCATCGAACCAGTTCACGTCCGCTGACGAGCTGTTCGCGGCGCTTGAAGAGAAGCAGGGCATTCCCAAGGAGGAAGCCATCGAGCAAATCAAGCAGCAGGTCCGAATCGATGCGCTGCTCGCAGAGGAAGGCGCTGACGCCGCGCCGACCGAGGAGGAATTGAAGGCTCTGTACGAAGAGGCCAAGGCCTCGGGAGCCGCGGCCGCGCAGGGCGGAGAAATCCCGCCGTATGAGGAAGTGAAGTCGCAGCTTGAGCAGCAGGCCAAGCAGCAGAAAACGTCGGAAGTCGCGCTTGCGCTGGTAGAGAAGCTGCGTGAAGAGGCCGACGTCGTCAGTAATCTTTGAGCCAACCCGGACAATAAGAACGGCCAGGTCCCCGCAACGGGAACCTGGCCGTTCTTATGAGGAAAGCTAACCGCCGATCAGATCATTGATCACGATCGTCTGGTCGCGGTCCGGGCCAACGCCGATCGCGGAGAACCGGGCACCGGACATCTTCTCGAGCGCCCGCACGTAGGCCTGGGCGTTCTCCGGCAGGTCCTCAAGGGTGCGTGCGCCGGTAATGTCTTCGGTCCAGCCGGCAAAGTACTCGAAGATCGGCTTGGCGTGGTGGAACTCGGTCTGCGTCATGGGCATTTCATCGTGGCGGACGCCATCCACGTCATAGGCCACGCAGACAGGGATGCTCTCGATCCCGGTCAGGACATCGAGCTTGGTCACGAAGTAGTCGGTGAAGCCGTTGACCCGCGCAGCGTGGCGGGCCAGCACGGCGTCATACCAGCCGCAGCGGCGCGGCCGGCCGGTGTTCACGCCGAACTCACCGCCGGTCTTCTGCAGGTAGATGCCCATGTCATCGAACAGTTCGGTGGGAAACGGCCCCGCGCCTACCCGGGTGGTGTAGGCCTTGATGATGCCGACGGCGCGGCTGATCCGGGTGGGCCCGATGCCGGAGCCCACCGACGCTCCACCCGCGGTCGGGTTGGATGACGTCACGAACGGGTAGGTGCCGTGGTCCACGTCGAGGAACGTGGCCTGGCCGCCCTCCATGAGGACCACCTTGCCGGCGTCGAGCGCTTCGTTGAGCACGTACGTGGAATCGATGACCAGCGGGCGCAGCCGGTCGGCGAAGGACACGAAGTACTGGACGATTTCCTCGACCTCGACGTCCCGTCGGTTGTACACCTTGAGCAGGAGTTCGTTTTTCTGCTTGAGCGATCCCTCAACCTTCTGGCGAAGGATCGACTCGTCGAAGACGTCCTGTACGCGGATGCCAAGGCGCGCGACCTTGTCCATGTAGGCCGGTCCGATGCCGCGACCGGTGGTTCCGATGGCGCGCTTGCCGAGGAAGCGTTCCGTGACCTTGTCGAGGACCTGGTGGTAGGGAGCAACGAGGTGTGCGTTGGCGGAAACGCGCAGCTTCGAGGTGTCAGCGCCGCGTGCCTCCAGCCCGTCGATCTCCTGGAACAGAGCCTCGAGGTTGATGACGCAGCCGTTGCCGATGATCGGAATGGCGTTGGGGCTGAGAATGCCGGCGGGAAGGAGCTTGAGCTCGTACTTCTCTCCGCCGACGACGACGGTGTGCCCGGCGTTGTTGCCGCCGTTTGGCTTCACGACGTAGTCCACACGCCCGCCGAGCAGGTCTGTGGCCTTGCCTTTGCCTTCATCGCCCCACTGGGCTCCGACGATCACGATTGCTGGCATGGGATCCTCCCCCATTGTTTGGCGGCAACAAGTGCGCGCCGCGTGCCGCGCGAAAAGGTGCCGCCGTGCATGAGAATGCCCCAAGACTTGTAAGAAGTCCGGGGCTCTTACCACCCAAGTTTAGCGGACAACATAAAAGGAGACGCTAGAGAAGGTCTGAGCTGTTGATGAACCCGACAACCATCGCCGTCCACCAGCAGGTTTGCGAAATTGCGAGGCAGATCAGCAGGTGAACCCGCATCCCGGCGGGGACGTCGCCAAACCGGGTCCCTGCCGGCATGGAGTTCAGCCGTCGCATGCACGGTATGAGGAGGATCCCGTTGAGCATCAGCACCAGCACCGCGGAGACCTTGATGATGGTCAGGGGATTTTCCATGGCCGGGTTGATCAGGGCGCCGGTGACCAGCAAGCCTGCGAGCCCACCCCAGATGATGGGCATGGCCGCAGACTCTATCCGGCTGGTCTCGACCAGTTTCCGCCGCGAGATCAGCCAGAGGAACCCCACCCAGTC
This sequence comes from Arthrobacter vasquezii, assembly GCF_029455255.1. NCBI lineage: Bacteria > Bacillati > Actinomycetota > Actinomycetes > Micrococcales > Micrococcaceae > Arthrobacter > Arthrobacter vasquezii. The sequence goes on from NZ_JAROKN010000084.1 coordinate 6,731, forward strand.
GACCAGCAGGACAGCACCGAATGCCGCGACCAGGGAGATGGTATGCACAATGAGGGCAACCTTCGCGACCCCCGGATCAACCTCGAGCAAAGCGCCGATCGTCACGGACAAAATCCAGGCTGCCGTGGCGCCGACTGCAAAGAGTGCAATGCGCGGAGGTGAATAGGAGGTTCGCAGGGAAACGCGGGGTAGGGCGGAATCCATGATGTTCAGCTTCTCTGGGGTGCCACGCTGGTCGCGGCGGACGTGAGGGAACGGGTGTCTCCGACTCCTTTCACGTCGGCCCCCAACAGTGAACTGAGGACTGCATTTTACGCCCGACACAACTGCCCCAACAAGGACAATTGCCTCTGCCAACTGTCCGGCGCCACTGGTGCCGGAAGCGCCGCGCGGGGTAGCGTTCGCCCATGTCGGATTCCCAGGCCCGAGCCCGCTGCGGCATCTCCGGTTGGCGGTACGCACCCTGGCGTAAGTCCTTCTACCCGGCCGGCCTTCCGCAGCGCCTCGAACTTGAGTACGCCGCGTCCCAGCTCGACACCATCGAGATCAACGGGACCTTCTACTCGCTCCAGCATCGCGACAGCTTCCTCCGCTGGCGGGAGACCGTGCCGGGTGACTTCCGGTTCTCCGTCAAGGGCCCGCGCTACATCACGCACATGCTCGGACTACGGAATGCCGAGACCGCGCTGGCCAACTTCTTCGCCTCCGGAGTGCTTGCCCTTGGCGAGAAACTCGGGCCCGTTCTCTGGCAGCTGCCAGCTACCCGCCGCTTCGATCCGGAACTCCTGGATACCTTCTTCTCTCAACTACCCAGAACGACGACGGCGGCCGCCTCCCTCGCCCGCGGCCACGATGAGCGGCTCAAGGACCGGGACTGGGTCACAACTGACGCGGACCGGCCCATTCACCATCTGCTTGAGCCTAGGCATGAGAGTTTCGGCGCCGAGCAAAGTTATGAGATTCTGCGTCGTCACGGCGTCGGGCTGGTGGTGGCGGACTCGGCAGAGAAGTGGCCGCAGTTCCGGGAGGTGACCGGCGACGTCGTCTATGTCCGGCTGCACGGCAGCACCGAGCTCTACACCAGCGGTTACACGGATACAGAGCTGGACGAGTGGGCGGCGCTCAGTGAGGGCTGGCTGTCCGGACGTGCCTGCCCGGACGGGCGCGGTCGCGACGTCTACCTGTATTTCGACAACGATGTGAAGGTCCACGCCCCGTTCAACGCGATAGGCCTCGCTGAGCGGCTAGGCAAGAGCAAACCCCAGAACGACGACGGCCCTGCACCTTCGTAAGGCCCGGAGTGGTTGCATCAGCTCCAGGAATCCGCCCACATATGTCGCGAAGCCGCTGCCATGGAAGACTGCTGGCATGGAGGCACCAACGCGCGACCACGACCTCGTCCTTTTCGGTGCGACTGGTTTCGTCGGTGAACTGATCGCCGGATATCTTGCGGACCACGCTCCGCCGGACCTGCGCGTGGGACTCGCCGGGAGGTCGAGAGGGAAGCTGGAGACCGTACGGTCCAGGCTGCCCGTCACCGCACACGATTGGGCTCTCATCGAGGCTGACTCGGAGAACCCTGACTCGCTCGCTGCGCTGGCCGCGGGCACCAGGGTTCTCTTCACCACGGTCGGTCCCTACGCAAAGTATGGGCTGCCCGTCGTCGAGGCATGTGCCCGCGCCGGCACCCACTACGGTGACCTGACGGGCGAGGTGTCCTTCATTCGCGAAGCCATCGACCGCTGCGACACTCTGGCAAGGACTACCGGCGCACGGATCGTCCATGCGTGCGGCTACGACTCCGTCCCGTCGGACCTCGCAGTGCTCCTCCTGCACCGCGCCGTGGAGACTGACGGCGCGGGAGGGCTGATCGAAGTGCAGCTCGTGGCCAGGGCGAAGGGTGGCTTCAGCGGCGGCACCATCGAGTCGATGCGTGGGCAGCTCGACGGCATGCGGTCGGATCCTGTGCTGCGTTTCCTCGCGGGTGATCCCTATTCCCTCAGTCCGGACCGGACGGCGGAGCCCTCCACCCGGCAACCGGCGGACCTGGGATGGGTCGGCCGCACGGAGGGCGGCCTGTGGACCGCTCCCTTTCTCATGGCGTCAGTGAACACGCGGATCGTTCGTCGCAGCAATGCCCTGCAGGGTTGGGCCTACGGACAGTCCCTGCGATATGGCGAGGTGATGGGTATGCAGCGCGGGCCCGCCGGGGCCGTTCTTGCCGGAGCGACGGCGCTCGGCCTGCGGGTGTTCGGCACCGCACTGACAATGGAGGCAGCATCGTGACAGAAGTCAGTACCCGCCGTAACCGCAGCGCGGCGGCACCGTCAAAGACTTCCGCCGGGAATCAGGCGGT
>NZ_JAROKN010000085.1:0-8861 GCF_029455255.1 Arthrobacter vasquezii
CGGCTGCGGCGCCGCCGACCCTCCAGGCAATCTTCCGGAGCCACGCCCGGGTCTTCGGCACCGTAGGCGTGGGAGTGCTGCTGATCGCCGCGGTCCGGGCCACCAGGCAGGCCGTCCTGCCGCTCTGGGCTCAGGAGATAGGGCTTGACCCCGCAACGACGGCGCTCATCTACGGTCTCTCCGGCGCCATCGACATGCTGATTTTCTACCCCGCGGGCAAGGTGATGGACCTTTACGGCAGGCGCTGGGTGGCGGTGCCCTGCATGCTGATCATGGGAGTGTCGCTGCTCCTCCTGCCGCTCACTCGTGACGCGCTGAGCCTGCTGGCCGTCGCGTTGCTCATCGGGTTCGGCAACGGGATCGGCTCCGGGATCGTCATGACGCTCGGAGCAGACTTCTCACCATCGCCTGGGCGGCCGCAGTTCCTCGGGATCTGGCGCCTGCTGACGGATGTGGGGACCATGGCCGGTCCGGGAACCGTGTCTGCCGTGACGGCGGCCGCGTCCCTGGCGGGAGGGATCTGGACAACGGGCGCGCTGGGACTCGTGGGGGCGGTTGTCCTGTGGCTGTGGGTGCCGCCGAGAGAGCCGCGGGGGCGTCAGCGGTAGCGTGCCGCCGAAAAGGCCCGGCCGAGGCTCAGCTCGCGGCGCCCTGCAGCCGAGCCTGGGAGCCGAACAGCCAGCACGCCGTAGCGCTCAGCGTGTAGCCCACCCCAACGATGAGCGAGAGGCCGGACCAGAAGAACAGCGGAACGCCGGCCGTGCCCGGAACAGGAGCAGGGCCGATTGCCTGCACGTACACGTAGAGACCAAGGGACAGCGCCAGGCCCAGCAGGCCGGGGATCCAGCACAGTGCCAGCCAGGCCCGGGACGCACCCCAGAACCGTCCAAATCCCTCCCACACGTTCCAGCGGTTTCCGGAGCGCAGGATCAGGAGCCCGCCGATGAGCGTCCAGGCTCCAACCACCAGGTACGCGGCCACGACGTCGGCCGGCCGGTGCCACAGATTGATGAACGTCGCGGCCCCCGCCAGAACGGAGTAGGTGCCGCCGGCGGCTGCCGCGAGCGGGCGCCAGCGGGGGGATACCACGAGGAAGATCGCCGCAGCGGCAGATGCAGCCAGCGTTGTATGCCCGGACGGAAGTGAGTTGAAATCAAGCGTGGGCACGCCGCGGTCCGGACGGTCAAAGAGGACGTTCTTAAGGATCTGCGTTGTGAGATTGGCGCCGATGATGGTGCCGAGCGCTATTCCGGCAGCCGCCCACCGCCGTCGTCCGAGTGTCACAAACAGAATCACCGCTGCGGCGATGAACACCGAAATCAGAGGCAGGCTGTCGAGGAACCGAAGGAAGGGGACCTGGGTATCGGGTGCAGCTATGCCCGCTTCCGCCCACGCGGACTCGTCTGCGAACTGCCCAGTGGTGGTGCGGACAAACGCCCAGTAGGTCCACCCCACAGCGACAAAGCAGCCAAGCGCCCCGAGGACAAACAGCACTGGGTGCCGTGCGGCTGTGGAAAAGCGGCGTGCCGTTCTCGAGTGCTGGGTGTTCACCTGTTTAACACTGACACAGCGCCGCGTTGGTTCCTGAATCGGGCGGGTTTGTCCAGGCACGCGGCACAGCTCCGCCCGCACCGGGGCAGGTGCGGGCGGAACCGGGTGCCACTGCTTGCTACCGGGTTGTGACAGGTATCGTGATGGATCCGCCGGCCGAGGATGAGATGGTGATGGTCGCCGTCGCCGGGGCGGTTGAGTTCCGCGTGCGGATGGTCCAGCTGCCGTCAGCTGCAACGGTTGCCGTACCAATCACCGACCGGGCGAGATTCGTGCTCCGCGCAGTGATCGTATTACCGGCAGTGATGGTTGCCGTCCCGGTGATTCGCCATTCACGGCGGTCGGAGCGGAACTGCGCCGATGCCGTGAGCTGGTCGGCTGGGGTGACGGTTGCCGAAGCCCCTGTGCCGAAGGTCGCCGGTGCACTGTTGCCTGCCGCGCTGGTTGCGACAAGTTTCAGTGAGTACGCCGTACCGTTGGTGAGCCCGTTCAGCACTGCGGTGCGGGCTGCGGCGTCTGTTGTCACCGTCACCGGTGTTCCCGTTGCCGGCGTGGCGGTCAGGATGTAACCCGTGACCGGCGTGTTCGCGGCAACGGCCGCTTGCCACTCGACTGTTGCAGTCCCGTTGCCCACAGTGGTCCGCACGACCTTCGGTGCCGCGGGCGCCTGGAGGGTGACTTGCACGGGAGTGAAGGCTGTCGGAGTTGCAGACGTGTCACCTGCGGCGCTCAGCGCGGTGACGACAATACCGTACGCCGTGCCGGGCGTGAGTCCTTCAAGCCGCGCGGAGGTTGCGCCGCTTGCGGCCGTGACGGTCTTTGCGACACCGGCACTGGTGGTCGCATCGACGCGGTATCCCGTCACTGCGGCGCCGTTGGCGGTCGCAGCTGTCCACGTGACATCCGCCGATCCGGCCAGGGTGCCGTCCTTTACTGCCACGCTGCCTGGAGCCGTTGGTGCAGTGGCTTCGGAGACTGCTGTCGCAGAAACGGTGACGTTGCCGCCGGAGGCAGGCATGCTCGCCTGACCGTTGAGTGCAACGACGCTGACCGGGTAGACCTGTCCACCCACCAGACCCTGAATGGTGGCCGTGGTGGCGGTGGAGCCAACCTTGATGCTTACCTCCTGGCCGAGCACGGTATCCGCCGCGATCACCTGGTAGCCGGTGATAGCCGGGGCATCCGCGGGAACGGTTGCTGGTGCCCAGGTCGCCGTGAGGGTGCCGTTGCCAGACGCCTTCGCGAAAACCTCGGTGGGCTGGTTGGGGGCCTGCCCTGCCGGACCGGCGGGGCAGCCACCGAAGCCCGGGCCGTCGATCTCCTTGAATTCGGAGATGGTCAGGCCAAGCTGAGCCTCGACAGTTGCCGGCTCGGCCTGCCAGCTCGCGACCGACGGATCTCCCGCGAAGGCTGCGTCCTGTTCCGCCTTCGAGAAGAACCCGTACGTGACGGTGAACGCGCCGTTTGCGGCCGTACCATCCACGGTGTAGCCCGCCGGTACCTCATCATCCGGCCAGCCGATTGCCCGTTCGCCGATCCCCATGTCCCGCATGTCCGGATTGACGATCTCCACACCCATGCGTGCCGTATCCACGTCGGTGCCGTAGGTACCCTTGACGACAACCCTGCCCTCGACGTCTCCTGCGATATCGGTGGCCGGAAGGTCCTCCCTCGTCACGGAGGTGATGACGGCGGTTCCGGCGTTGGCGCCGTCTCCACTGCCATCCGCGAACTCAACGCTGACCACATCCTTGCCGGTGATGTTGGGCGTGACCACATCCCAGCAGACGCCGCCGGGGTGGTTCACCTCGAGGAAGCCGGTTGCGTCGACCACCCCGTGGGCAATGCCGATCAGGTTCCCGTCGCGGGTGACCTTGATGGTGGCATCCTGGCCTGCCTGGGCGGTGTAGCCCTCAATGGCCACCATGTCCCGCTTGGTGAAGATTTCAACGTTGCCGGGACCTACCGGCGGGTTGGCTGCCATGACCACCGAAGCTCCGGCGGCAACCAGGACAACCGTCGTGGATCCGGCGAGCAGGGCCGGGAGTGCGCGCTTGCGTGAACGCGGCGCTTTCGCGGATGGAACGGACGTAACGGGACTTCGTGAATTCATCACGCATCCTTTCGTGACGGAGCGGACGGGCCCCGAGGATGATCCGCAGGACGGTCGCCTGCTGAAGAAACAATCGCGGATAGAACTTGGGAATAACTTGGCCACTCGTTATCACTACGCTGGTGGCATGAAGCAACCCACTGTCGAGGAACTGCTGGCGTCGGCGCGCGTCGTCTCCGTGCCGATGAGCGTCCGCTTCCGCGAACTGACCCATCGCGAGGCCCTGATTCTGCAGGGACCGGCCGGCTGGGGCGAATTCTCACCCTTTCCCGAGTACGACGACGACGAGTCGGCTACGTGGCTCCGCGCCGCAGTGGAAGCCGCCTGGCACGGATTCCCGACGCCGGTGCGCAGCCGTGTACCGGTGAACGCGACCGTGCCTGCGGTGCAGGCGTCCGGCGTCGAACCTGTCCTGGCGCGGTTCGGCGCGGTGAGCGCGGTCAAGATCAAGGTGGCGGAACGCGGGCAGTCCCTTTTCGACGACGTCGCGCGCGTGGCGGAGGTGCGCCGCCTCCTCCCGGAGGCAAACCTGCGCATCGACGCCAATGGCGGCTGGAGCACGGCCGAGGCACTGACCGCGCTGGAGTCTCTTGCCCCCTACTCACTGGAGTACGCCGAGCAGCCCGTGATGGACACAGCAGACCTGCGCGCAGTGCGGCTGGAAGTGCAGCGGCGCGGACTCCCGGTGCTCATCGCCGCTGATGAAAGCGTCCGGAAAGCCGAAGACCCGCTGCGCGTCGCCCGGGAGGACGCGGCGGATCTGATCGTTGTGAAGGTCGCGCCGCTCGGAGGCGTGCGGAGGGCACTGGACATCGTGGCGCAGGCGGGACTTCCCGCCGTCGTCAGTTCTGCACTGGACACCTCGGTGGGGATTCGAGCCGGAGTGGCCCTGGCGGCGTCGCTGCCGGAGTTGCCGTATGCGTGTGGGCTGGCAACGCTGTCGCTGATGGACGGCGACGTATCGCCTGAGCCGCTACTGCCCGACGGCGGCTGGTTGCCGGTGCGGCCGCTCACCGTTACGGAAGAGCTTCTTGATCGTCATGAGGCTCCGCGGGACCGTGCGAACTGGTGGCTCGAGCGGCTGAAGCGGGTGTCCGGGAAGCTGTAGGGATCCGGCAATGCGTGACGGCCGGTATTCGCCGGTCGTTGGGTTTGCGTTCACCGAAGGACCCTCCAAAGGTTCATTTTCCTTGTCAGGGTGGGACGGACCCCACATCTGTACACCGGAAGGTTCCTCAAGTGAGCGACACCAAGCGCCGTCTCCTGCCCATGCTCGGCCACACCAACGGCAAGCGCAGCGCCGTCACCTGCGCACTGAAGTGCGACAACGCCTGCGCGTCCGCGGTCTGCAACACCAGCAGCAACAACTACTTCCGCGACATCGTCTCCAACGAGCTCTCCCGCCGCAGCGTCATGGGCGCAGGAGCCGTGGGCGCCCTCACCATGCTCATCGGCGCCAACGCGCCGCAGCTGGCGCCGGGCGGAACGGGCATTGCACCCGCCGTAGCGATGAAGCGCCACGGTGGAAAGGGGAAGCTGAAGTTCACGCCGATCGACCCGGTGGACGCGCTCGTTGACGACTTCACTGTTCCCGAAGGTTTCGCCTGGCGTCCGGTGATCCGCTGGGGCGACCCGCTGTTCCGTGGTGCTCCGGCGTTCGACGCCAACAACCAGAGCGCCGCCGCGCAAGCGCAGCAGTTCGGTTACAACTGCGACTACACCGACATCGTCGAGATTCCCGGCAGCAAAGGCCGCCGCGCCGTCCTGTTTGCCAACCACGAATACACCAACGAGAGCATCATGTTCCCGCCGGAACTTCCCGCCGGCGAAGTACGGGCCATTGCCCGCGCGGCTCACGGGCTCTCCGTCGTCCAGCTTGAGCGGAAGAACAAGAACGCGCCGTGGAGCTACATTGTGGGCGCGGGCCTCAACCGCCGCTACCTCCTGGATACCCCGTACGAGTTGACGGGCCCAGCGGCCGGATCCGAGTTCGTGAAGACCATCGATGACCCTGCAGGACGCACCATTCTCGGTACGCTGGGCAACTGCGCCGGCGGCACCACGCCGTGGGGCACCATCCTCTCCGGCGAGGAAAACTTCAACGGCTACTTCATCACCCCGGGAACGTCCGACGCCGACCGCCGCTACGGTCTCACATCCCGGCCCACCGGGCGCGCGTGGGAAACCGATGAGCCCCGTTTCGACACCCGCAACGCCGGCTACGCCAACGAAGCGAACCGGTTCGGCTACATCGTGGAGGTCGATCCATTCGATCCGAACTCCATACCGAAGAAGCACTCCATGCTGGGCCGCTTCAAGCACGAGGGTGCAAACGTCATTGTTGCGGGCGACGGCCGCGTGGTTGCCTATTCAGGCGACGATGAGCGCTTCGACTACCTCTACAAGTTCGTTTCGAAGAACACCGTCCGCACGGGAAACAGCGCCGAGGACCGCAGGGCAAACATGGAGCTGCTCTCCGAGGGTTCGCTGTATGTGGCCCGCTTCCAGGGCAACTCCGTTCCGGAAATCGACGGCACCGGTGCGCTTCCCTCCGATGGTGCATTTGACGGCGTCGGCGAGTGGCTGCCGCTGATCATTGACAACGAGTCCGCCGTTCCGGGCATGAGTGCCGCTGAGGTTGCGGTTTTCACCCGCCTGGCAGCGGACAAGGTGGGACCCACAAAGATGGACCGCGCCGAAGACGTGGAGCCCAACCCGGCAACCGGCAAGGTGTACGTCGCGTGCACCAACAACACCAACCGCGGCGTACCGGGCCAGGCTCCGGTGGACGAGGCAAACCCCCGCACCCGCAACCGTGACGGGCACATCGTGGAACTCACTGAAAACGGCGGCGACCAGACCTCCACACGGTTCACCTGGAACCTGCTGATGGTCTGCGGTGATCCCGCCACCAACTCGAGCACCTACTTCAGCGGCTACCCGAAGGACAAGGTGTCCCCGATCTCCTGCCCGGACAACCTGGCGTTCGACACTGCCGGCAACCTGTGGATTTCCACCGACGGTCAGCCGGGCACCATCGGCTACTGTGACGGACTCTTCCGGGTGGGCCTCGAGGGCAGCGAACGCGGCCGGGTGGACCAGTTCCTCTCGGTTCCGCGCGACGGCGAGACCTGCGGACCGATCATCCACGACGATGAGCGCAACGTCTTCGTTGCCGTTCAGCACCCGGGAGAGGACGGTGCCTGGGGCGCCCAGAACTCCCTGTTCCCCGACTACGTCGAGGCGGGCACTGCTCCGAAGCGCGGCGAAGGCGCCCTGCCGCGCCCGTCGGTCATCCAGGTCTTCCCGGCTGAGCGCGCAGGCAAGGGCGATGACAAGCCTGGCCGCGGACACGGCAAGGGGAAGCCGCGGACGGACGACAACCGCGGGGGCCGCGACGCCAAGTAGCGCCACAACACTTGGGAACTTTTGAGCAGATCCGGTGGGTTCGACCGGTCGTCGACCCGCCGGATCTGCGCAAAAGTTCCCTGACGTGGTGTGTAGGGATGTGAGGATGGGGGAGTGGACTCTATCGAATCAGCCCGCCGCGTGACTGCAGCCCTGGCTGCCGCCGGAATCACCGACGTCGTTCTCGCTCCCGGATCGCGCAGCGCACCTCTGGCCTACGCGCTCGCCGAGGCAGCGGAGCGCGGGGAGCTCCGCATCCACGTGCGCATTGATGAACGGGTGAGTGCCTTCACCGCGCTGGGCCTCGCGCTCGGTGCACAGCGGCCGGCCGCCGTCGTCACCACCTCCGGAACCGCTGTGGGGGAACTGCTTCCGGCGGTCATGGAAGCCAATCATGCCGCTGTGCCCCTCGTGGTTCTCTCTGCTGACCGCCCGGAGGAGCTGCGCGGAACCGGCGCCAACCAGACCACCCGGCAGCCGGGACTGTTCGGTGTCCACGTCCGTGCCGCCATGGATGTCCCCGCCGGAACCGATCCTGCCCCCTTCCTCGCCCGGGCGCTCGCCGAAGCGCGCGGAGCCAGCGGTCCGGCCGGTCCGGTGCACGTCAACCTGGCGTTCCGGGACCCGTTGGTGCCGAGTATTGACGGCGCCGCGGGCTCGGCTGGGGCAGCGCGCAGTGAGGCGGGAACGGAGCCCGGAACGGCGACAGCAACAAGCGCAGTCACAGCACCAGACATAACAACCGCACCACAACGGACGACGACGCCTGCACCTTCCGGTGACGGCGCGCGCACCGTTGTGGTCGCCGGGCACGGTGCGGGGGAGCTGGCGGCGGTGTTCGCGCAGCATCTAGGCCTGCCGTTACTGGCGGAGCCCTCGTCGAACGCCCGGTTCGGCTCGTCGGTGATCGTCGCGTACCGGCTGCTTCTCGAGCGGTTCGGCCCGCAGATCGAGCGCGTTGTTGTCTTTGGCCGGCCCACCCTCTCCCGGCCGGTGGCGGCGCTGCTGGCCAGGACGGACGTGGAACGCGCCCTGTATGTGCCCGAGCCGCAGGCGTGGTTCGAGGGGGGCAGGCGCTCCGAACGGCTGATCAGCACCCTCGATGAACTGCTGGCCTTCGCCGGCCGCGGCGCAGACGGTTGGCTCAGCGAATGGCGGAAAGCCGGGGCCCGCGCCGAGGCCGCTCTGCAACTGCATCTCGCGGACGAGCCGGTGCTGACCGGACTGCACGTGGCGGATGCAGTGTGGGAGAACACGACGGACAATCTCGTGCTCGGGTCCTCCAACCCCATTCGCGATGTGGACCTGATGGCCACGGGTGACTGGCACCCGCTCGAGGTGTACGCCAACCGGGGTCTCGCCGGGATCGACGGCACCATCTCCACCGCAGCCGGAATCGCGCTCGCAGCCGGAATCCCCACTCGGCTCCTTGTCGGTGACCTGACCTTCCTCCATGACGCCGGCGGCCTTCTGCTGGGGACGGGCGAAGAGGAACCGGACCTGCAGGTGGTAGTGCTCAATGATTCCGGCGGCGGCATCTTCGGGCTGCTTGAGCATGGGAACCCGGCAACGCTGGAGCGTTATGGATCCGCCGTCGAACGCTTGTTCGGCACGCCGCACTTCGCTAACCTCGCCGCTCTGGCGGAGGGGTACGGCGTGCCGCATCGTCTGATCAGCACAGCCGACGAGCTGGACGCAGCGCTGGAGGAACCGATCAGGGGCCGGTCGGTCCTGGAGGTGCGGACCGACCGCGCCGCGCTGCGTGCCATGCACGCGCGGGTGAAGCAGG